>JAZSRG010000095.1:0-6571 GCA_045538365.1 Clostridia bacterium | reverse complement strand
TCTTATGAAGAAATTTTTGTGCTTAAACTTAATATTTCTTTTGTTATTTTTACCTTTTTACGAAGTGTCTGCAAGCGAGATAAACGGTTTTGAGGTTACCTTGACGTACTCGGGGCGTGAAGTTATGCGCGAAAGGTTTTGTGTAAACCCCGAATTTTTGTCTATTGCAAAGGGGAGAGAAAAAGAAATTATTCAAAATCTAAAAAACGGGTTTACCGACACGGAATTATTAAACTATCTTTTTTACGATTTGGGGGATAAGGTTCTCGCTGTGTTTGATAAAATAGAAAAGGTTTTAGAGTTAGATTGCATTGAACTGAAAAATGGAAGTTTTGGGGAATTTGAGTATTTTCCCGAGCGGTCGGGGATAAAAGTCGTAAAAGACGATTTCTTTGAAAAAATAGTGGAAAATTTTGGAAAAAACGTTGTTTACGATATTAAAACCGTAAAAACCGAGCCGAAATTCACTAAAAATCAATTGTTATCTTGCACGGAAAAAATCTCGGAATTTTCCACCGCTTTTACAAATTCTCTTGAAGGAAGACGGAAAAATATTTTGCTTGCAACTAAAAAAATAAATGGTTATTTGTTGCGCTCCGGGGAAGTTTTTTCATTTAACGAAGTGGTGGGAAAAAGGACGGTAGAAAACGGTTTTAGCGATGCTAAAATCATATTGGACGGTGAGTACGTGGACGGCGTGGGGGGAGGAGTATGTCAAGTTGCGACTACTCTATATAACGCCGTCTTGCGTGCAAATTTGAGCATTTTAGAGTACCATCAGCACACTTTAGCGCCCAGTTACGTGCCATTATCATTTGACGCTATGGTAAGCGAGTGGAGTGACTTAAAAATTAAAAATACGAGTGAAAACCCCGTATTCATTTGCGCAAAATGTGAAGGTGGTCGTGTAGTAGTTGGAATTTTTGGATTGAGTGACGGGGTGGAATTGGAGTTTGAAAGCGAAGTGAGTGAAGTCGTTCGTCACAAAGATTGGACGGAAGATTCGACTAATTACAAAAACGGATACAAAAGTCAAGGATACAAAATAGTAAAACGGGACGGGAAAGTGATAAGTCGCACGATTTTTAGGCGAGATTACTATAAACCGTATGAAATTAAACAAAATTCAACCTAAAAAACACTATTTTTCAATTTTCTCTTTACAAGTTGAAAAAAGTTTGTTATAATAAATCCGTTAGAAATTAAAAAGGAGATAGATTATGAAAAGTTATCAAAAACCTTCGATTATCGTAATAAATTTGATTCAAAAAGAAGGAGTTGCTTCAACTCCGGGAGATGCTCCTATCACGTCTTTTGATTGGATGAGCGGAATTCTTCAATAATTAAAAGTTAACCCACGCAAACGCGTGGGTTTTTTGTTGATTGAATTGTGAAAATTTTAAAACTGTGATATAATCGTATTATGCAAGTAGAAATTATACGACAAAAGAGAAAAACGCTCTCCATAGTAATAACGGCGGACGGAAAAGTAGAAGCGCGCGCTCCGCAAAGATTATCTAACGAAACAATACTATCTTTCGTTGACGAAAAGCGCGATTGGATAGAGAAAAAACTCAAAGAGCGCGAGCAGAAGATAAACCCCGAAAAAATTTATTCGGAAGGGGGAGAGTTTAGCGTATTGGGTAAAAACTACACTCTCACTTTGTACGACGGGGACAAAATCGGGCTGTCGGGAGATAGGTTATATTTTCCTAAAAAATACCAAGCCGAGATTAAAAACCGTCTTGGCGGTTGGTATAAAGTTAAAGCCAAAACCGTACTTAAAGCCATACTTGACGAAGAATCTAAAAGAGTGGGACTCAGTTACGGAAAGTTTAGGATATCTACTGCAAAAACTCGTTGGGGTAGTTGTAGCGGACGGGACGATATTTGTCTAAATTACCGCTTACTTTCCGCTCCCGAGTACGTAATAAGAGCCGTTTGCGTGCACGAACTTTGCCACGTTGCGCACAAAAACCACGGAAAAGATTATAAAAGGCTTTTAAAAGATTTGTCCCCTTACGACGAGTCTGCAAACCTTTGGTTAAAATCACATTTGATGGAAGGATTGGGTGAATAATATGAAAATAGCCATACTTAACGGAAGTCCGAGAAAAAAAGGCAACACGTCTTCTCTTGTAAACGCTTTTATATCGGGTGTAAAAGGGCACGAGATTAAACTAATTCGCGTAGCCGACCTAAATATTTCCCCTTGTCGCGGTTGTAATTTATGCGCAAAGGACGGAAAATGCGTACAAAACGACCAAATGAACGAGATTTACGACACTTTATGTGACGTGGAAACAATAGTCGTTGCAACACCCTTATATTTTTACGGTATAAGCGCGCAATTAAAGTGCTTGATTGATAGACTTCATAACCCCGTGAGAGATAATTTTAAAGTCAAAAAACTCGTTTTACTTGCTTGTGGGGGTTCTTCAAAGCCCCATATATTCGAGCCACTTAAAGCGCAGTACAAAGTGATATGCGATTACTTTGGTTTAGAGAGCGTAGGCGTGGTTACGGCATATGGCGCAAGAGGGGAGGGAACGGTTGATGAAACCTATCTTTTAGAAGCCCAAAAAATAGCGGAAAACTTATAGATAAAAAACTTTAAAAACGGCGTAAAAAAGCGCCGTTTTTTTGTTAAGATTAAGGTAAAACACTTGCTTTTACTATTAGTTTAATATATAATATATGCTATAAAATTATGAGGTGAAATTTATGTCTGAAACAGTTATAAGAAATTTTGCGGAAGCATGTGACAAATACGCGTCTTCTAAACTCATTTTAGCCGACCGCGCTTTGGGTGAACTTTTGCGTCTTATTGCCAACGAACCCGACGTTTACGCAGTACTTGAGTCGTCTGCAAAGGGTTTCCATTTCAGACAAGAATTTGAAAGCGCTCAAATCAAAACGGCAACGGGATATCAACTTCGTTTGCCCCAAAGCAAGCACGCTCTTATAGCGTTGGTTGCAAGCATTTTGTATTCCTTTGATAACGGAAGCATCAGCGTACTTGACTTTTTGGAAAAATTCTATCCCCACCCTGACGGAGTGAAAGAGTCTTTTCCCGTATTTACCAAGGAGATAGTTATTCCTTTCCGTGACGCCGTTATTTCAGTAATTAAAGGTGGCGCAATTAAAGAGGAGAAATCCACCGCGCTCAACGGATATCACGATATGCCCACACCTATAATGCCTGACGGTGTAGTCGTTCAGGGCGGTATGATTTTGAGATCTATGAACAAACTCATTATCGAAAACGGCTCTATTGAATCTACCATTAAAAACGCTTATCTTGAAATCATTGACGGCGCAATTCACGCCCTTGAGATAAAAGATATCAAACTCGTTAAGTCCTTTTTTATGGCAATGTGTTTCGTTTTTGAAGACATGCGCGCTCTTCAGTCAAGACTCAAAGAACTCGAATCTTGCTATCGTTTGTATATGATTATGTAATTATACACTTAATTTTGTATAATTATGCAATTATTCCATATTTTATGCAAAAATATATTAAAAATTATGAATAATTATGTATATTTTGCTTGACTTATTGCATAAAAGTCGTATAATTATCGTATAAAAAAGAAATTCAATTTTGAGAGGTATATATTATGGCAACAAAAAAGGTTAAAAAAGTAGTACTCGCTTACTCCGGTGGACTTGATACGTCTATTATTATTCCTTGGCTTAAAGAAAACTATGACGATCCCGAGATTATCGCCGTTTCCGTTGACGTTGGTCAAGGTAGCGAACTTGACGGTCTTGAAGAAAAGGCTATCAAAACCGGCGCAAGCAAATTATATATCGAAGACTTGAAGAAAGAATTCGTAGAAGACTTCATTTTCCCCACCTTGAAAGCAGGCGCGGTTTACGAAGGCGAATATCTTTTAGGTACGAGTTTTGCTCGTCCCCTTATTGCAAAGAGAATGGTAGAAATTGCTCGCACTGAAGGCGCAGACGCTATTTGCCACGGCGCAACCGGTAAAGGTAACGACCAAGTTCGTTTTGAATTGACCTTTAAGGCTTTCGCTCCCGATATGGCAATCATTGCTCCTTGGCGTATTTGGGATATTAAGTCCCGTGAAGAAGAAATCGAATACGCAGAGGCTCACAATATTCCTTTGAAGATTAACCGTGAAACTAACTACTCCAAGGACAAAAACCTTTGGCACTTATCTCACGAAGGACTTGACCTTGAAGATCCTGCAAACGAACCGCAATATCAAAAAGAAGGTTTCTTGGAACTCGGCGTTGCTCCCGAACAAGCGCCCGATACCCCGACTTACATCACTTTGAGTTTTGAAAAGGGTATTCCCGTTGCATTAAACGGCGAAAAATTAGACGGCGTTACTTTGATTGAAAAACTTAACGAAATCGGTGGCGCAAACGGTATCGGTCTTGCAGATATCGTTGAAAACCGTTTGGTTGGTATGAAGTCCCGTGGCGTATATGAAACCCCGGGTGGAACTATTTTGTACAAAGCGCACTCAATTCTTGAAACTTTGTGCTTGGACCGTGAAACTATGCACTACAAAGCACTCGTTGCTCAAAAGTTTGCAGACCTTGTTTACTTCGGTCAATGGTACACTCCTCTCCGTGAAGCGCTTTCTGCTTTCGTTGACAGCACTCAAGAAAACGTTACGGGTGACGTTAAACTTAAACTTTACAAAGGAAACGTAATGAACGCAGGCGTTACCAGTCCGTTCTCTCTTTATGACGAAGAAATCGCGACCTTTGACGCTGAAGACGTTTACGACCAAAAAGACGCGGAAGGATTTATCAATCTCTTCGGTTTGTCTATGAAAGTTAAAGCAATGCTTGACTTAAAAAACAAGCAATAACACAATCTCTGACTGATTGTGACTAAAAAATACGTCGAAATACGTCATATCTTCCTCGGGCACGTACGGTGAACGGTACGCTCCCGAAAAACATATTCGTCTTTCACCGATTTTTTTACGCCACAATACAGTCATTTATCGTGCCATTGCTTGTTGGTAAGAATTGACTTGTTGAAAACAAGAAAAAATACGATAGAAATAATCAAAATTATAAAGAGGTAATATATGAAACTCTGGGCGGGAAGGTTCGAATCCGAAATCGACGCCACGGTTGATGCTTTTAACGCATCTTTATCCGTAGATAAAAGGTTTTATAAAGAAGATATTTTAGGCTCTTGCGCTCACGCTACTATGCTGGGCGCAAAAGGCATTATTACGGAAAATGATAAAAACGCTATCATTGACGGACTTATGGACATACTTGAAGACATTGAGTCCGGTAAACTTGAAATAGCGGATGCGGAAGATATTCATTCCTTCATAGAACTCACTTTGACGGAGAGAATAGGGGATGCAGGTAAACGTTTACACACGGCAAGAAGTAGAAACGACCAAGTTGCAACCGATATGCGTTTGCATATGATGAACGAAATCAAAAGGGTTAAAAGCGCCCTTCTTGACGTTATAACCATTATCCGTGACAAAGCCGAAGAACACAAATCTACTCTTATGAGTGGATATACCCATCTTCAACGCGCTCAACCCGTGTCTTTAGCGCACCATTTACTCGCGTATAGCGAAATGTTTCGCCGTGACGCGGAAAAATTAGACGACTGTTATAAGCGTACTGCAAGTTTGCCGTTAGGCTCTGCAGCGCTCGCGGGTACGACTTATCCTATCGATAGAGAAATGGTTGCAAAACAACTTGGATTTTTGAGTGTGTGCAGAAACAGTATCGACGGCGTATCGGATAGAGATTTCGTTATAGAGTTTGCATCTTGTCTTGCAACGATTATGATGCATCTTTCCCGTTTTTCTGAAGAAATTATTTTGTGGTGTTCGTGGGAATTTAAGTATATGGAATTGAACGACTCGTTCTCGACAGGTTCGTCCATTATGCCACAAAAGAAAAACCCCGATATTGCCGAACTCGTTCGCGGTAAATGCGGTAGAGTGTACGGCAACTTAATGGGAATATTGACGGTTATGAAGTCCATACCTTTGGCTTATAACAAAGATATGCAAGAAGATAAAGAAGGCGTTTTCGACAGCATTGACACCGTATTAGACTGCTTGCTTTTATTCGGTCAAATGTTGAAAACGAGTAAATTTTTAAAAGAAAATTTGAGAGAAGGGGCAGGAAAAGGTTTTATCAACGCAACCGACGTAGCCGATTACTTGGTAAGCCGTGGACTTCCTTTTAGAACTGCTTATAAAATCACGGGCGAACTCGTGTCGTATTGCATAAAGAACGGTCAAGTTTTGGAAACTTTACCGCTTGACGAATACAAAAAGTTTAGTGAAGTGTTCGATAGCGGTGTGTACGACGCAGTTAACCTTGATAATTGCTTAAATAAACGTAATTCTTACGGTGGAGCGGGAACTGCAAGCGCTCAGATTGACGAATTAAACGCATACTTGGAGAAACAAAATGGTTAAAGTTTTTATAGACGGTAAGGAAGGAACTACCGGACTTAAAATTTACGATAGACTTGCAAAAAGGGACGATATCGAACTTATAACGATAGACGAAGAAAAAAGAAAGGACCCGGACGAGCGTA
>JAZSRG010000125.1:0-1619 GCA_045538365.1 Clostridia bacterium | reverse complement strand
ATTTCATCTCCGTCCATTTCGACGAGAGGGGTTTTCATTGCAATCTTGTTCATAGTTCCTCCGTTTATTTCTTTCCTATTATCGTGTAACCTTCTTTTTGCATGGTGTGCATTTGAAGATTTAGTTGCTTAATAAATTCTTCGTTCGTGCTCGTTTTTACAAGCATTTTTATAAGTGTTTCCGTTGCATCTCCCGTGTCCGCGTTTAGAAGTTTTCTCATACTCCAAACTGCGTCAAGTTCATAAGGCGTAAGCAATAATTCTTCACGACGAGTGCTACTCTTATTAAGGTCAATTGCCGGGAAAATTCTCTTTTCAGACAACTTTCTATCAAGATGAATTTCCATATTACCCGTACCCTTAAATTCTTCGTAAATTACGTCGTCCATTCTGCTACCCGTATCTACGAGCGCAGTTGCAATAATGGTCAAACTACCGCCGTTTTCGATATTACGCGCTGAGCCAAAAAATCTCTTAGGACTATATAATGCGCCCGGATCAATACCACCTGATAAAGTTCTTCCTGTCGGCGGTATAACAAGGTTGTACGCTCTTGCAAGTCTTGTCAAACTATCCATCAATATAACTACGTCGTGACCAACTTCTACCAATCTCTTTGCTCTCGCTAAAAGAAGTTCAGCCGCTCTCGTGTGGTGATCAGGCATTTCGTCAAAGGTTGAGTACACTACTTCCCCTTTTATAGACCTTTGCATATCGGTAACTTCTTCCGGTCTTTCATCAATTAGCAACACGAATAAGTCCACGTCAGGATAATTCGTCGAAATTGAATTAGCAACTTTTTTGAGCAAAGTAGTTTTTCCTGCCTTTGGCGGGGAAACTATCATTGCACGCTGTCCTTTGCCGATTGGTGAAATTAAGTCGATTGAGCGAACGGCAAGGTCGTTTTGCTCGCCTTTTATCTCAAGTTTGAATCTTTCGTTTGGATAAATCGGAACAAGGTCGTCAAAATTAGGTCTGTTTACGTTGTCTTCCGGTTTTTCGCCGTTAACAGACGTAATCTCAAGCATTGCGCCCGGTTTATTGTCCTGGCTCTTTCTAACCTTTCCCGTGATATAATCTCCACGTCTTAAATTAAGTTTTTTGATTTGTCCTGCCGATAAATACGCGTCCCCTTCGCTTGGTTCGAAGTTTTTAACACGCATAAATCCGTAACCTTCGGAGTGAATATCAAGTATTCCCGACCTTACGTCAAATTCTCCGCTCTTTATAATGTTTATAACTTGTTCGTTTAATCTATTATCAGAATTTGATTCAACCGTTTCAAATTCTTTTTTATCCGTCACGAAACTCGTATCTACTACCGTATTTTCCATAGCGGTATTATCTACTATCACTACGGGCTCTTTCTCCACCTTTTCCTTTGCAGGCCTACCACGTTTTTTAGCAGGTTTGGGCGCGTCCTTTTCAGCCTTCTCTTTTTCAAGGTGCTCGCTATACTTTATAAGTATTGCTTCAACCACTTCACTATCAGTCATACTCTTTCTGTTTTTAACACCTAAAAGTTTAGCGTATGCATCAAGTTCGTTAGGGTTCATACTTTCTAACTTCTCTCTCGTTATTTCGTTATTGTTGTCCATTTGACCTCCTATAAAAATTGGT
>JAZSRG010000074.1:0-1834 GCA_045538365.1 Clostridia bacterium | reverse complement strand
TGCACAGGAAATACTATTGCTAAAGACGTATTCCCTTTATCCTGTGCTATAATAATATTATATTTAGGAACTGTGTTGCAACTGTGGGTAATGCGTTTTTAGGTGCGTTGCCTTCGGTGACGCACTTTTTTTATAGGAGTTTAAAATGGAAAAGAATAGAATTCAAGAAATATTTTACGCAACGGACGACTGCAAAGAGATTGAATTAGATAAAAACGATGAAACGTATAAAGATTTTTTAGAAAAGGAAGAGGCGTTTAAACTGATTTTAAATTACAATGCTTATGATGCGTTTAGAGAGTATATTCAAGCATACGAAAAACTTGTAAAAGAACAAACGGGCGTTTATTATGAGCGCGGTTTTATAAGGGGCGCTGAAACTATGTTATGTATAACGAAAAAATAAACTAATAAAGATAAAGAAAAGGCTTCCAAAGTTTTTTGGAAGCCTTTTTTAATGCGCTTAATTAGAACTCGATTGCTTTTGCAATATAGTTTTCAAGTTCTTCGATTTTAATTCTTTCTTGTTTCATAGTATCTCTTTCACGGATAGTAACGCAACCGTCTTCTAACGTGTCAAAGTCAACCGTTACGCAGAAAGGAGTACCGATTTCGTCTTGACGGCGATAACGTTTACCAATAGAACCGCTTCCGTCGAAGTCGCAGTTGAACTTTTTGGAAAGAGCGGAATAAATTTCTTCTGCTTTTTCGTTAAGTTGCTTTTGCAAAGGAAGAACGGCAACTTTGATAGGAGCAATGAAGGGGTGGAAGTGAAGTACTACGCGTGAGTCACCTTCGCCCAAATCTTGTTGTTCGTAAGCGTTGCAGAGAAGAGCGAGTACCATACGTTCTACACCGAGTGACGGCTCGATTACGTAAGGAACGTACTTTTCGTTGGTTACGGGGTCGATATAGGACATATCTTTGCCCGATCTGTTCATATGTTGAGTTAAGTCGTAGTCCGTTCTGTCCGCAATACCCCAAAGTTCTCCCCAACCAAACGGGAATAAGAACTCGAAGTCCGTAGTTGCTTTTGAGTAGAAGCAGAGTTCGTCTTTATCGTGGTCACGAAGACGGAGTTTGTCGTCCGTGAAACCAAGGGATAAGAGCCAATTATGACAGTAACTTCTCCAATAATCAAACCACTCAAGGTCAGTACCCGGTTTGCAGAAGAATTCAAGTTCCATTTGTTCAAATTCACGTACACGGAAAATGAAGTTGCCCGGAGTGATTTCGTTACGGAAAGATTTACCAACTTGACCGATACCGAAAGGAATTTTTTTACGGGTGGTGCGTTGAACGTTTTTGAAGTTTACGAAAATACCTTGCGCGGTTTCCGGACGAAGATATACGGTGTTAGCGGAGTCTTCGGTTACGCCTTGGAAAGTTTTGAACATAAGGTTGAACTTTCTAATGCCTGTAAAGTTTGATTTACCGCAAACGGGGCAGGGAATATTGTTTTCCGCAATAAAAGATTCCATTTGTTCGTTTGACCAGCCTGCAATATTTAATTCTAAATTCTTACGTTTGCAGTAGTCTTCGATTAAGTTGTCCGCTCTGTGACGAGATTTACACTCTTTACAGTCCATAAGGGGATCGGAGAAACCGCCCAAGTGACCGCTTGCGTGCCAAACTTCGCTGTTCATCAAAATAGCGCAGTCAACGCCTACGTTGTAAGGGGACTCTTGAACGAATTTTTTGAGCCAAGCCTTTTTAACGTTGCTTTTGAGTTCGCTACCCAAAGGACCGTAGTCCCAAGTGTTTGCAAGACCGCCGTAAAGTTCGCTTCCGGGGAAGATAAAACCTCTGTTTTTACAGAGCGCTACGAGTTGAT
>JAZSRG010000126.1:0-7617 GCA_045538365.1 Clostridia bacterium | reverse complement strand
TGACAAACTTTTATAAAATAAGTAAAATGTACGTAACAAAGAGAAAAAGTCGGGCATAAACTATATGGCTAAAAAAATATTTATATAAGGAGATAGAATATGTCTAAACTTAAACTTGATTTATCTTTAAGCAACTTGTTCACCTGCGCGCTTTACGCAATAATCGGCTTAATGTTGATTGTAATGCAAGGTGGCTCACTTGGTATCGTTATGACCGTTGTCGGAGTGCTTTTTATCGTGCTCGGTATTATCGATATTCTAAAATCAAAAGACCTTGTAAAAGGCTTGATTGAAATAGTTATCGGCGTAGTAATCATTACTTGCGGTTGGCTACTCGTAAACCTTATCCTTTTGATATTCGGAATCCTTCTTATCGTAAAAGGTATTCTCGATATCTCCAAAACCTACAAAAAAGGCTTTATAGCGCTACTTCCTGCAATCATTACTCTCGTGCTCGGTATCCTTCTTGCCTTCACTAACTTTGCAGGCAACCTTATCAACATAATTTGCCTAATCGTTGGTATCATCTTCGTTATCAACGCCGTTCTCACCCTTTTCGGCAAAAAACTCGGAAAATAAAAACAACTGATAAATAACAAAAAAGACTTGGCTTTTAACCAAGTCTTTTTTGTGTATATAGGGTTATTTTAGTGAAGTTCCACGTCCCAATTAGACATATATTTTAATAAACGCGTAACGTCTTTATTGTTTATACTTCCGTCTCCGTTAACGTCTAATGCGTTTTCATTAACTTCTACGTCCCAATTTGATAAATGTTTTAATAAACGTGTAATGTCTTTATTATTAACAGTGCCGTCGTTATTTATATCACCAGGCAAATAATTTAATACCGTTAATGCTCCGCCTTCCGTGTAAAAGTTTACGTTTGTTTCCGTAATATCATAAACGTCTTCTGCGTTGTAAGAAACTGATATATTCGTAACCGTTCCTACGCTTACACTCTCTGATACTTTAAACGTAAGAGTTGCAAACACAAAATCTCCTTCAGCATTTGCCGTTCCTACCCAGTTCAAAACTACAGGGCTATCGTAACTTGACGGCAACATATATTGACCGCCCATTTCTCTATTAAACTTAACGTCTGTTAAAGTCAAAACGTCACTATCAAAACTTACTTCAAGTCTCATTGATGCTATACCGGGGTTGTTCTTGAGTGAAATATTTACAGTTGCCGTCTTACCCGGATTGATTTTCGTATTACTTATTACTATCACAGGCGAATTTTCAGGAACGTCAGTCTCCGGATCATCAGATACTTCAGGATCTTTTGGTTCGTCTGGTATTTCAGGTTCTTCAGGCTCGTCAGGAGTTTCTACTTCTGGTTCTTCAGACACTATAGTGAAGACGTATTCCATAGTCAAACTACCATATGCCGTAATCGTTGCAGTAACTTCTCCTTCCGTGTCAGACGAAAATCCGTCAACTCTAAATTGATTAAAGTTTACAGTTTTAAATGTTCCTTCATCTTTATTCCATTGTTGGAATTTTTTGTCTGCCTTTGCCGTCGTACCGTAAACCGTAAGTTTTTGGATATCTAATTTTTCTCCTACGACGTAACTGTCTTTTGTTGAAATCGCTTTTAAAGCCGAAACAGGGTTAATAATCAATTCACCGTCAACAACCGTAAAGTGTTCGTTAGGCTCAAATAATTCTTTTAGAGTGTCAAAACTTACTTTTAAGTTACTTGCAGAGGAATCATTTCCTATAGCCCAACAATCCCCATCAGCAGTATAACTATTTACTATCGAACCGCCTTTTTTGCCACCTATTAATTCACCATAATAAACGGTCGCCTTCACCCAATTTTCATATTCTTTATAATCTGCCAAAACTTCATTGTTATAAGAAATAGAATGATTTAAACTACTTTCATTCAAATAACCTAAGATACCACCTGCAAACGGATACAAATATGCATTGCCCGCATCACCCCAGATTGTACCATCACCTTCAAGATAAGCAAAGATGTTGTTTCCTTTAACTAACACATAACTCACTTCTCCCCTACTATATCCTGCAAGTCCACCGACGTAAGCATTTTTATCATCACATGTATTTTTTGATG
The DNA here is from genome assembly GCA_045538365.1 of Clostridia bacterium. Lineage (GTDB taxonomy): Bacteria > Bacillota > Clostridia > Christensenellales > RUG350 > RGIG2224. The sequence goes on along the minus strand of JAZSRG010000126.1, from coordinate 5,531 downwards.
ATCCCATTCGCCCATCTATATCACATCCAATAACGCTACATCTTGTTATAATAGCGTTGGTTTCGTTATATCCAACCATTCCGCCTGCCCAAATATCGTGATTATCGCCATTATCATCATCTTTTTTATCATCAATTTGTCCATATACTTTTATGTTTTCAGCGTGACAGTTATCAATCGTGCCTTCATTAGTTGCAACAAGTCCACCTATGCTCAACCATGAATATCCCGAACATGCACCTTCCGTCCATTGGGAATGAACTCGAGCAGAATATCCGTCAATAGATGTTATGCCTTCTTTTCCTATAGTTAAGTTTTTAATCGTTCCGATGTTTTTATAGAAAAATCCAACTCTATTTGCCGTTTTACTAATATTAAATCCATAAATTCTATATCCGTTTCCATCAAACGTTCCAGCAAATTCAGGAATACCCTTAAAACTTGATTCGCCAGACATATCTATTTCATTTATTCTATTTCCATTTTTGTCTTCAGGCATTAGTAAATAGTGCTTACTGCTATCTTTTGCAAGAGTAGAATTATTAGCTAAAGCCAAAACGTGTGCAGGTTTTGTAAGAATATAAGGATTTTCTTTCGTTCCATATCCGCCTGCAAAGATATTTTCGCCTTCTTCTTTAACAACGAAGGATATTTGATAAATCCTTATATCATCTAACATAACGTTTACTTTTATGATATCTCCTGCGTTTGCGGTATCGCTTATAGTAATTATGCCGTTTGTAGTTGACGTTGCTAAAGTTTGGTCTTCTAATACGAAGGTTACTTTATCTATATCCAACGGACTGTCTTTTACTTCTTCATTTAAAAACAAAGTAGAGCCAGGAGCAACCGCATTATTTGCAGGAGTTAATTTGTCAATTGCTATATTTTGTGATATAATATCTTTAGGGGAAAGATAAGTATAGTCACTTAAGTTAACTCTATCTTCAAAGAAACAGAATTTCTCAAAAAACTCTCCTTGCATACCGGCAGTCTGTTCTTCAAAATATCTGCGAAGTTGATTACGAATATTTTCATATTCAAGCGTATTAGGAAGAACTTCCCAAACAGGAACCCATTGAGTGTATTCAGGCAAAAGCACAGAGTTTTCAGCAATTGTATTTACCCAATTCTCTATATTTGCCGTATTGAACTCTAAATCTGCTAAATTAGAACTTTGAGACACGTCCACGTAAGTTCCTTTTCCGCCAAATGCGTTAAAATCCATACTTATTATGGAATTACTCGTACCAATATTTGAAGAAATAGTATTTTTTACTTCAGTAACGTTAGTAACACTTGCTCCTGCAACTTCTACACCTGCAGTAAATTTGTCAGAAATTTCTTTGCTTACTGTTTCGTTTTGAGACGTAAAAAGAGCCCAAGCAGATAATTGCAATTCTCCACCCAATTGAAAATCGGTTAGCATATGGCTTCCCCATTTTTCATAAAATGCTTTAATCTTTGCGTCGTTATCTCCGTCACCAAGGGCAACGATATCCGCCATAAATTCATCACTTAATAAACTTTCGTATCCTGCAACCAAAGAATAACTATCTTTAATTGCCGTATAAGTGTAATGATAATATAATTCTTCACTTATGTATTGATTGGACACACTTTCCGTGTAACTAAATTTGTTTTCCAAGTTTACCTTTGCCGCGGATATAGGGAATTTTGCGGACGTAGTATTATCAAACTCGAATCCCATGCTCTTTACCATATTAAAGGAACTTGTCCAAGTTTCGGCTTTGGATTCTTGATATAATAAGCCATCTCCATTATTTGAAACTTGATAATAATTTTCATCTTTTGCCTTAGATAAATCAAGCCAATTTTTAATCTTAGAGCCAGCAATAGTAGGATTACTTCCCGTTTCACTTATCGGAAGACCAGTGAGCGCATTATATCCTAATCCAAGTCGTAATTCTGGTGTTTTGCCATAGTTTACTTCTGCGTATGCAAAACTTATATTTGCTACGGATAAAATAAACGCAAATATTAATACAAGAACTAATATTCTTTTATTTTGTTTGATTTTCATTTTTATCACCTATTATTCAACGATAATTTTTCCGTTCTTTACAGCAAATTCAACGTTGTCTTCCATTATATTATAAACGTTGTTCGGGTCATAAGTCATAGATATATTATATTCCCCTGCTTCTAACGTGCTTGCAACGTTAAATTTCAAGGTTGCAAATACCCAATCGCCTTCAGCATCCTGTCCGCTAACCCAATTTAAAATAAAGGGGCTATCATTTTTTTGCGGTAATTGCGACGTGCCACCAATAGAGGTGTTATAAGTAATATTTGTTAAAGTTAAACCGTCTGCATAAGTTACCACGAGATTCATAGATGCAATACCGGGATTGTTTTTAAGAGAAACAGTGATTTCAACGTCGGTGTCCCCTGCGCTTGCGGTTGCGCTTGAGATTACAAACGTGGGAGAAGTGTCCCCTTTCGTGAAGGATATGGCGTTAGCAATCACTCTTTCTTCACCTGCTCCCGTATATACGTTTGCAACGTATTCTCCGTCGGGCATATTATATATTGCTATACCAAATTTTCCTTCTTCGCCGATATTTTTACCGATAAATTTATAAGAAATGCCTTCTTCGTTGGTTATAATAACACCGTACTCTTGATTTGTGCCAGTGACGCTACCAAAAATGATACAGCACTCGCCAGTGTGTATTCCGCTATCGTACTCACCCATATAAACTTCTTCAAAAGTCGTTGCAAGACTTTCTGCGCTTGCGCTAAAGGTGAATAAAGACACAATCATTATTACTGCAAGGATACTAAAAAGAACTTTTTTCATTATTCTGCACCTCCTACTTGCATACCAGAACCGTAGTCGTACGACGTGATAGTTCCTCCGAGTTCGTCAAGACTTGGTGCAAAACTGCCCCAAGGGGTATTTGCAATAGTCTCACTTTGTACCAAAGTTGCTTTTTCAAGCAACGGTTTTACGTAATTTTTCATATAAGCCTCCTTTTGTAAACGATAAAAGTATAAAAATTTGCATTTTTTATCGCAATCTTACGTAATATAAATATTATAATGGCACAGTGTGCCTTTTGTCAACAAAAAATTGCACATTGTGCTATTATAAAATTATGATTAAGATAGAAGATATTCAAAAAAGATTACGCGAGGCAATCGAGTATGGCACAATATCACAAAAAGAATTAGCGGAAAAGTTAGGAATAAACCCGTCAACTGTTAGCAAATATATGCGACAAGATAAATATCCCTCCCTTGACACGTTTGCAAACATTTGCGATATTCTCGACGTTTCGGCTGATGAAATTTTGTGTCTTCATAAAAATTAAAAGAACCTAAAAAGGTTCTTTTTTTATTGTAAATTTTTGTTAAAACGGATAGTCGAGAGTGCAATCCCTACTATTATCTATAAATATTGTAATGTTTTCGGACGACCAATGGTCGCCCCTACAAGCAACGCAAGGCGTTGCGGTGAAAAATATAAAACCCATAAAAGTAAGAAGGACAAAAAAATAGATTATTATGTGAAACGCGAAAGACACAAGCAAGACGAAAAAGTAGATTATTAAGTAAAACGCGTTAAATGCGAGAAAGACGAAAAGGAAAAGCGGTTTAAGAAGGGAGCGTACATAGAAGTACGTGACCTGATTAAACCGCTTTTGATTTGAAGTATTTCGAAGTATTTAACGCGTTTTACACTTGGAACGGGGGTTTCGTGAGACGATGTACTATTATCTCATCAATAACCGCATTACCCCTATTATTTAATAAAAACATTACGATATCGGCGATTTCGGTGGGCAAAATCATGCCGTCGGGGGTGAGATCGGGGCGAGAAACTTTGACCATATCGGTATAGACTCCACCGGGGGAAATGGCGTGCACGCGAACGCCGTCAGCGAAAACTTCGTTGGCTAAAGACTTGGTAAAGCCGAGCAACGCGTGTTTGCTTGCGGTATAGGCGCTTTGATTGGGGTAACCCGCGTGGGATACGACGGACGCTATGTTTATAATGGTTGCGTAGTCCGATTTTTTAATGCTTGGCAACAATTTTTGAGTTAACAAAAAGGGAACGCGACAGTTTATATTCATAATTTTATCAAACAACTCGGTGTCCGTTTGCTCAAAAGAAACGTTACAAGCAAGCCCTGCGTTGTTTATCAAAATATCAACGCCGTCAAACTCGGATAAAAGGGTTTGAACGCTCTCTAATAAAACTTCGTCGTCTGTTAAGTCGCCTGGGATAATGGCGCACTCTCCAAACTCCGCGATGAGTTCTGCCGTTTTTTGAAGTTTCTCTATATTATTTCCGCCAAAAAGGATGGGATACGCGCCTGCGCGAGCAACGGACAAGGCAATTTCGCGACCTATTCCCCCGCCTGCGCCCGTGATAACTACTTTTTTGTTTTCAATACTCATAATCTCTCCATAAAAAAAGCACGCTACGGTTCAAATTCACATTGAGATAGAGTGCTTTTTATATTATTAAACCTTTACTCGCCGTCAGGCGAATATAACTGCGTAGCAATATAACTCGTCTTTAGCGAATATAACAAATCCGCAAGGATTTATATAACTGTTGCAAAAAAGTTTGCAACCAATTATCTGTTGTTAATAAGTTTGGTGAGTTCAACGGGCTCAACGATAGTGTCACCCTTGTAAACTCTCATATTACCTGATGCGATTTCGTCAATCAAAATAACTTCGCCATTGTTGTAACCAAACTCAAATTTGATATCCCACAAATCAAGACCGATTGACTTAAGGTCGTCAGCAACGATTTTGGTGATTTTCAAAGTTTGTTCTTTCATGCTTGCAAACATTTCGGGAGTCATAACGCCGAGCGCTGCGAGTCCTTCGCCGGTTACAAGTGGATCTCCTTTTGCGTCGTTTTTGAAGGTGCATTCAACGTATCCGCCTTCTAAAACCGTGCCGTCTTTAATGTATTCGCCGTAACGACGGATAAAACTACCGGTAGCAACGAGTCTGCAAATAACTTCAAGTCCATTACCGCCTTGCGCCTTACCAAAACACTCTGCAGGAAGAACTTCCATAGTAGCGTTTTCAATATCTGCTGAAACGTAATGAGTTTTGATACCTGCTTTTTTAAGCATTTCAAAATAATAAACCGAAGTTTGAAGATTTGCTTTACCAATACCTTCAATAGTAAGACCTACACTGTTCTCGCCCGGATCAAAAACACCGTCTTTTCCCGTGCAATTGTGTTTGAACGTTAACAATACGTTTCCGTTATCGAGTGCGTAAACGTCTTTAGTTTTACCTGCATACAACTTTTTCATATCATTTGCCTCTTTGAGATTTTTAAGTCACGCGGACTTTTACGAAAATATTATAGCAAAAACTTTAAAAATTAGCAATTATTCATAATACGCTATACAAAAAAAATTAAAAAATTTTTAAAAAAACTTTTTGCCTTATTTTGTTTGACATTTGTTTTTATATATGGTATAATAATTATATTAAATATTTGAGTGAGCAAACGTGCTCACTATTTTTTTAGC
>JAZSRG010000152.1:0-7932 GCA_045538365.1 Clostridia bacterium | reverse complement strand
CTCCCGTAATATTCAACAATACGGCGGAACTATCGTAGGTGTAAGACCGGGTAAAAATACGGCTGATTATTTGAAGAAAATCAACAACCGTATCACCCTTTTAGGCGCGTTGTTCTTGGCACTCTTGTCATTTGTTCCGAGTATCGTGTTTATGTCTATTGACTCATCTGGACTTCTCTCCGGTGCGTTCTCTGCAACCGGTATGCTTATCGTAGTAAGCGTTGCCCTTGAGTTTGACAAACAACTCGAATCTCAACTTATGATGAAACATTACAAAGGATTTTTGAAATAAAATGAAGATTATATTACTTGGTGCGCCGGGCGCAGGCAAAGGCACGCAAGCGGCGTTGATTACTGAAAAGTATGGCATACCACAAATATCTACAGGTAATATATTAAGAGCAAACATTAAGGAAAGAACTCCCCTCGGTATGATTGCTAAAACTCTCATTGACGAGGGAAAGTTCGTTCCCGACGATATCGTAGTCAAAATCGTTCGTGAAAGACTGGCTCAAGACGATTGCAAAAACGGTTGGTTGTTGGACGGTTTCCCGAGAACGATTAACCAAGCAAACGAACTTGCAAAGTTTGCAGAAGTTGACGCAGTAATTGATATATTCGTTCCGTTTGACCGTCTTATGGATAGAATTTCGGGCAGACGAGTATGCGTGTGCGGGGAAACTTACCACGTATCCACTTTGGGTGGCAAGACGACTTGCTCTAAATGCGGAAAAGAATTGTATCAAAGAGCGGACGACAACGAACAAACGGTAAAAACCCGTCTTGACGTTTATAAAGCCGAGACCGAGCCGTTGACTGCGTATTATGAAAGCAAAGGATTGCTTGTAACGATAGACGGAAACAATTCCGTTGAAAATGTGTTCCTTTCAGTATCGAAGGAACTTGATGCGTTATGATTATCTTAAAAAGCGCGGAAGAAATTGCGCTTATGAAAAAAGCGGGAGAGATTGTCCGTGACACCCTTAACCTTTTACAAGAAAACGTTAAAGAAGGGGTAACTACGGAGAAACTCGATAGATTAGCGTACGAATATATCACGAAATGCGGAGCAAAACCTTCGTTTTTGGGATATAACGGATATCCGGCGTCAATTTGCGCATCCGTCAACGAACAAGTCGTTCACGGTATTCCGTCTAAACGGGTACTTAAAGAAGGCGACATTATAAGCGTGGACGTAGGCACGATATTAAACGGATATCAAGGTGACGCTGCAAGAACTTTTCCCGTCGGTAAAATAAGCGCGACTTGTGAAAAACTAATTAAAGTCTGTGAAGAAAGTTTCTTCAAGGGCGTAGAAAAGTTTGTAGATGGCGCAAGGTTGGGAGATATTTCCCACGCAATACAGTCTCACGTCGAAGCAAACGGATTTGGAGTCGTTCGTGACCTTGTCGGACACGGCATAGGACGCGAAATGCACGAAGATCCGAGTGTGCCGAATTTCGGTAAGCCGGGACGTGGTATTAGGCTCAATACGGGACTCGTTCTTGCTATTGAACCTATGATAAGCGTAGGAGACTACAGAGTGTGTATCTTAGAGGACGGCTGGACGATAGTAACGGCGGACGGAAAACCGTCAGCCCATTACGAAAATACGGTTGCGCTCACAGATAACGGCATTTTGTATACGACGCTATAAGGAGTTATATGGAAAATTCGATACAGATAGGAGCAGTCGTTTGGTCCCAAAAAGGACGAGACAGCGGAAGATTCTATGTGGTCGTTGAAAAGGTTTCAGAGGACTACGTACACATTGTCGACGGCGAAGTACGTATGCTCAAAAAACCAAAACTTAAAAAATTAAAACACCTGAAATATAACGGCGAGAATTTGGAGTCGATAGGGGCTAAACTCAAAGAAGGTAAGCAAGTATTCGACGCAGAAATTCGCAGTGCGCTAAGAGCGCATAACACCAAATAATTCGGAGGTATATTGTGGCAAAGGACGACGTTATAGAAGCCGAAGGCACGGTAATTGAGGTATTACCCAGTGCAAACTTCAAAGTAAAGCTCACTAACGGTTTTGTAATCACGGCATATTTGTCGGGCAAACTCAGAATGAATTACATCAGGATATTAGAGGGCGACCACGTAAAGATAGAAATGAGTCCATATGATTTGACCAAAGGTAGAATCACATGGAGAGCCAAAAATTAGGAGGAACGAAAAATGAAAGTTAGACCGTCTGTAAAACCTATGTGTGATAAGTGCAAAATTATCAAAAGAAACGGAACCGTTATGGTAATTTGCTCTAAATACAAGAAACATAAACAAAAACAGGGCTAAACGCTTGAAATTTTTCAAGTATTGTAGTATAATTATAAGGTTCTGATAAGAACACAAAATTGATTGTTGGCGGCAAGGCGGCTGGATAGCGTCATCATTCCATTTAGACGTTATCCCTTGACGTTTAATAATAGACAGATTATTTATTATTTTTTTGGAGGTAACCAAATGGCACGAATAGCTGGTGTAGATTTACCTCGTGAGAAACGAGTTGAAATCGGTCTTACCTACATCTATGGTATCGGTAGGGCAACTGCTAACGAAATTTTGAAAGCCACTGGAGTAAACGGCGACACTCGCGTTAAAGATTTAACCGAGGCTGATCAGGCTGCGCTCCGTGATTACATTGAGCATAATCTCCACGTTGAGGGTGATCTTAAACGTGAGGTGGCAATGAACATTAAGAGTTTGATTGAAATAGGCTGCTACAGAGGTGTACGTCACCGTAAAGGTTTGCCTGTTCGCGGTCAAAGCACGAAACAAAACGCACGTACGAGAAAAGGTCCTAAACGCACCGTTGCTCGTAAGAAGAAATAAGGAGGTTCAATATGGCTGTTAATCGTAAATCAGGCAAAAAACGTCGCGACGCGAAACGTATTGAAAAAGGTGCTGCACATATTCACTCCTCTTTCAACAACACTATAGTAACTATTACTGACACTGAAGGCAACGTAGTAAGTTGGTCAAGTTGTGGTAAACTTGGACTTAAAGGTTCAAGAAAGAGCACTCCGTTTGCAGCGCAAATGGCTGCAGAAGATGCTGCTAAAGTTGCAGCAGACCAAGGAATGCGTTCGGTAGAAGTTTACGTAAAAGGTCCGGGTGCAGGTAGAGAATCTGCAATCCGTGCTATGCAGGTGGCTGGTTTGGAAGTTACCCTTATCCAAGACGTATCTCCCATCCCTCACAACGGTTGCCGTCCGCCTAAGCGCAGAAGACTGTAATTTCGGAGGATACTAAAATGGCAAGATATACTGGTTCAGATTGTCGTCTCTGCAGAAGAGAAGGCACTAAATTATTCTTAAAGGGTGACAGATGTTACTCCCCCAAATGTGCTCTTGAACACAGAAAGGGTGGTATCACCGCTCCCGGTCAACACGGTGTTTCCAGAAAGAAAGTTTCTGGTTACGGCATTCAACTTCGTGAAAAACAAAAGACCAAAAGAGCTTACGGCATACTCGAAAAACAATTCCACAAGTATTACGAAAAAGCAGATAAAATGCGTGGCGTAACTGGTGAGAATATGCTTATTCTTATCGAGCGCAGACTTGATAACGTTGTATATCGTATGGGTATCGGCGCATCACGTGCTCAATCCCGTCAAATGGTCAACCATTCCTTGATTACTGTAAACGGTAAAACCGTTAATATTCCTTCATATCTCGTAAAGGTTGGAGACGTTATCGCAGTTAAAGAAAACAAAAAGGACAAAGTTCCTTTTGCTGAACTTGCTGCAAGCAAAGAAAACACCATGCCTAAATGGTTGGAATTCACGAACTCCACTTTGAGCGGTAAAGTTTTAGCGTTACCGATGCGTGAGGATATCGACCTCAACATCGCAGAGCATCTTATTGTTGAGCTTTACTCGAAATAATGTGCTCCAAAGAGTTTAGGAGGATATTATATGATAGAAATCAAAAAGCCTAAAATCGACGTACAAGAAAACGAAAACGGCAGTGTTGCAAAATTCGTTGTAGAACCTTTAGAGCGCGGATACGGTCATACCGTTGGTAACGCTTTAAGACGTTTGCTTTTATCATCTCTTCCGGGTGCTGCTATTATCGGTATCCGCATTGAGGGAGTTGACCACGAATTTTCCACTATTCCCGGAGTAGTTGAAGACGTTACCGAAATCATTTTGAATATCAAAGGCGTTGCAATCAAAGCAAATTCACAAGACCGTGAATTTAAAAAGGTTCTCACCTTGGTTAAAAATGAAGAAGGCGTAGTTACTGCAGGCGACATTGAAGCAGATGCAGAAATCGAAGTTCAAAACCCCGATCACTACATTTGTACTTTGGGCGCAGGCGCAAAACTCAACATGGAGTTGACTATCGGTCGCGGACGTGGTTACGTTGAAGCAAGCAATAACAAGAACCCCAAAGCACCTATCGGTTATATTCCGGTAGATGCGTTGTTCTCTCCCGTTACTAAGGTAAATTACGCAGTTGAAAGCACTCGTGTAGAGCAAAGCATCGACTTTGATAAACTTATCTTAAACGTAGAAACAAACGGTACTTGTACTGCTCGTCAAGTTGTTAGTTTGGCTGCAAAGATTTTGGAAGACCATTCCAAACTCTTCGTTGACCTTGACGACACCATTAAGGGTATCAACGTAATAGTTAGCCCCGAAGGCTCGAGCAGTGGCAAGATTTTGGAAAAGAATATCGAAGATCTCGAGTTCACCGTTCGTAGTTATAACTGCTTAAAACGTGCAAGCATTCATACCGTTCAAGATCTTATCGCTAAGACCGAAGACGATATGCTTAAAGTTCGTAACCTTGGACAAAAATCCTTGGATGAAATCAAGAAAAAACTCGAAGACATGGGTCTTTCTCTCAGAAATAGAGACGAGTAAGGAGGTCACAAGATGGCAAGAAAATTAGGAAGAGCAACTGACCAAAGAATGGCAGTTCTCAAAAATCAAGTTAGTATGTTTTTATGGAACGGCAAGTTGGAGACCACCTTGGATAGAGCTAAGGAAGTTCGTCGCCTTGCAGAAAAATATATCACTCTCGCTATGAGAACTTATGAAGATACCGTTGAGGTTAAAAAGACCAAAACCAATCTCAAAGGCGAAAAGAGTGAAGTTACGTTCACCAACGACGGAGTTAAGAAACTCAATGCACGTCGTCGTCTTATGGCTTCTTTGTATGACTTACAAGAAGTTAAAGGCGAAAAAGAAAGCGATTCCGCTTATAAAGCGCGCACCAAAGACGTTAACCATCCTTTGGTAGAAAAACTTTTCAACGAATATGCACCTAAGTATGCAGAAAGAGAAAAGGCAAAAGGACAAGGTGGCGGATACACCCGTATCTTGAAACTTGGCGCAAGACGCGGAGACGCAGCAGAGAAAGTTATTCTCGAACTCGTTGACTAATTTTTGGAAAAAAACTCAAGCAATTCGCTTGAGTTTTTTTATATCCTTCAACTGTCCAAAAGTGGAAGATACTGTTTTTAGTTTTTGTGTTAAAATAGTTTTACCGTATCATACGGGATACGAGTATTTCTATATACGCGTAACGTATACTTGAAGACGTGGGAGAGAGAGGAAGTTTAGTTATGCTTTCTTTGATAGCGGACAAACAAGACTTTATCTCGGCTTTTTTAGTTGACTTAGTGGACAAAAGCAAGGTTTCGTATTCTTCTAAACTATCTAATATAGACTGTATTCGACCTTTTATTTCCGCGTTAGTTACAGTTTCAACGTCAATTTCGTTGCTGAGATTATATAATTCTTGATAAGCGTAGTCCGTGCAAAGGGAGATAGTTTGTATTTTTTCTCTATCTGAGTGAGAGAGTGAAACGTCAAAAATTTCTTCCGTTTGCAAGACGTAGAGAGAACACGTCGTACCTAAATTATTCAGTCTTGTAATTACCGATTCGGCTTCGGCGGAATTTTTATAAACGGATGCTAATACTCTAAAATTCCCGTCTTTTAGGACAAAACCGCCACCACCGCGCAGTTTTATCAAGTTTGCGTAATAGTTAGCCGTTTCTAAATCGCTATACATCCCCATTTGTACGCAATAATAAGTGGTTTTGTTAAGAGAGTTCACCTCGTCGAAGTCCGCAAGCACGTACCCGTCCGAAAAATAATCTAAAATCAAAAGGGTAGCGCAAAAACAAATTATGATAGCAAATATTGTGATTTTACGAGCGCGACGGTAACTTTTTGTCGTGTTTTTCTCTTTTTCCTTGCGTTTCCTTTGATAAACCGAGTAATCAACGTTTTTAGGCATAAAAAAACCTCCGCATTGTTCTATATAGAATATGCGGAGGGGTAAGTTTATAAGACTAATCTTCCAAGTATTTTTCTATTTTAACGTTGGCTTGCTTGAACATTTCAAGTGAAAAATCGTCAGGGTATCCTTCTCTATAAACTACGCGTGTAATACCGCTATTGATAATCATTTTAGCGCATATTACGCAAGGTTGATGAGTACAGTAGAGTGTCGCTCCGTCAACGGATACACCGATTTTAGCAGCCTGTATGATAGCGTTTTGCTCGGCGTGAACTGCGTAACACATTTCCGCTCTCGTGCCGGAGGGAATATTGAGCGTTCTGCGCAAGCACTCGCCACGTTCTTTACAACTCTTGATTCCGCTACCTGCGCCGTTGTAACCTGTGGTAAGTATTCTCTTATCTCGCGCAATAACCGCGCCTATTTGACGGTTTGGTTGATAACAACTCGACCAAGTTGCAACAAAAGTTGCCATTTCCATAAATCTTTTATCCCATTTATCCATGTTACACGTCCTTTTCGACTTAATTTTGCACTTTTCGTACATATATATCATACCATAATGCGACTTAATTTATAAATTTTAAAAACACTAAAAAAATCAAGAAAAAAGACTATTTTTCGCTTGTAAACGCAAATAAATTATGATATACTTGAAAAATAAGAGATATTCGGAAATTTTTAATTAAACATAACTTAGCCAAAATGGTACACTTTAATAGTGATTTTAGCACTCGACACATAAGAGTGCTAACAAAAAAGAAAACAATTAGGAGGCATTTATTATGACCATTAAACCTTTATTTGATAAAATAGTAATTGAAGCGGTTGAAGCCGCAGAAACGACTGCAAGCGGTATCGTATTGCCGGGTGCAGCGCAAGAAAAACCCCAAATGGCAAAAGTACTTGCAGTTGGTCCTGGCGGACTTATTGACGGCAAAGAAATTACCATGCAAATCAAAGTTGACGACGTTATTTTATATAATAAGTATGCAGGTTGCGAATTTAAACTTGACGGCAAAACCGTAACCATTTTGCGTCAAAGCGACGTACTTGCTATAGTTGAGAAATAATAGGAGGTAATATATGGCTAAACAATTTAAATACGGCGAAGAAGCAAGAAAAGCCCTTGAAACAGGTGTTAACCAACTCGCAAACACTGTAAAAATTACGATGGGACCTAAAGGAAGAAACGTTGTTCTTGACAAGAAGTACGGCGCTCCTTTAATCACTAACGACGGTGTAACCATTGCAAAAGAAATAGAATTAAAAGACCCGTTTGAAAACATGGGCGCGCAACTTATAAAGGAAGTTTCAGTTAAAACCAACGACGTTGCAGGTGACGGCACGACCACCGCTTGTCTTTTGGCTCAAGCAATTATAAGAGAAGGTATCAAAAACGTTGCGGCAGGCGCAAACCCCATTATTTTGAAAAAGGGTATTGCAGGCGCAACCGAAGCAGTTGTTGACGCTTTGAAAGAAATTTCTAAACCTATTGAAAACAGCACGGCTATCGCTCAAGTTGCTGCAATTTCCGCAGGGGACGAAGCAGTTGGTAAACTTATTTCCGAAGCAATGCAAAAGGTTGGTAACGACGGCGTTATTACCGTTGAAGAAAGCAAAACAATGAAGACCGAACTTACCATAGTTGAAGGTATGCAATTCGA
>JAZSRG010000117.1:0-4209 GCA_045538365.1 Clostridia bacterium | reverse complement strand
CCTCCGACTTTATTCAACGCCGAGTTCTAAAAGCATATCCGCGCTAATTTCACCCGTGAAAGCACCGCTTTCTGCCCAGTGTACATTTTCTGCGCCTAAGTGAATATTAGTGCCTTTAATAAGTTCGCCTGCAGTTGCAATGTCGGTGTAAGGTACACAAATTACAACTTCTGCTTCCGCATCTTTAACCAAAGGAATAAGTTCGTTTACGAGTTCTTTGGTTCCTGCGATAGTTTTGTTCATTTTCCAGTTACCAGCAATAATAGGTCTTCTCATTTTTTTATCCTCTTCTTTTTTATTTTACGTCTAAGCACTCGATACCGGGGAGTTTCTTTCCTTCAAAAAGTTCGAGAGATGCTCCGCCACCGGTTGAAATGTGGCTCATTTTGTCTGCAAAACCGAGTTGCGCTACTGCTGCTGCGGAGTCACCACCACCGATAATGGTAGTTGCGCCTTCTGCTTCTGCTAAAGACTTAGCAACTGCGATAGTTCCTTTTGCAAGAATTGGGTTTTCAAATACGCCCATAGGTCCGTTCCAAATAACGGTCTTTGCGCTCTTTACAACGTCTGCGTAAAGCGCTGCGGTCTTAGTACCGATATCAAGTCCCATTTTGTCTGCGGGAATCTCGTCAACGATTTCAACTTCGATTTCAGCGTCAATAGGATCAGGGAAAGAAGTGGTAACGGTCGTATCGATAGGAAGATAGATTTTCTTGCCGAGTTCGTCTGCTTTTTTAAGCATATCACGGCAGTAATCAATCTTTTCGTCGTCAACGAGAGAAGTTCCGATTTCTTTACCCATTGCTTTCAAGAAGGTGTAAGCCATACCGCCACCGATAATGAGTGAATCACATTTTTCAAGAAGGTTTGCAATAACGTTAAGTTTATCAGCAACCTTTGCGCCACCCAATACTGCAACGAAAGGTCTTTCGGGGGCTTCAAGAGCGCCACCCATAATGCGAAGTTCCTTTTCAATCAAGAAACCGCAAACTGATTCTTTAACAAGACCGTATTCAGCGATTGCAGCGGTGGTTGCGTGTGAACGGTGAGCCGTTCCGAAAGCGTCGTTAACGAAAACTTGTCCGTCGCAAAGCGCTGCGAGTTTTTTGCAAAGTTCTTCGTCACGTTTTTCTTCGCCTTTTTCAAAACGGGTGTTTTCCAAAAGCATAACTTCGCCGTCTTTAAGATCTTTAGCAAGTGCTTGAGCGCTCTCGCCTACTACGTCTTTTGCAAATTTAACTTCAATGCCCAAAATTTCGGAAAGTCTTTTTGCAACGGGCGCTAAGGTGAATTTAACAGCGTCTTTTTCTGCTTTCTTCAAGTATTCTGCGGTTGCTGCTGCTTGTTCTTCTACGGGAAGTTTTTCAACTGCCTTCTTTTCTTTCTTGGTGAGCCCGAAACCTTCGGTCAAGATGTTATGGGGTTTGCCCATGTGTGAACAAAGTATAACTTTTGCGCCGTGTTCTAAAAGATACTTAATAGTAGGAAGCGCTCCGTTGATACGGTTCTCGTCCGTGATAACGCCGTCTTTCATAGGTACGTTAAAATCACATCTTACAAGGCATTTTTTGCCCTTAACTTCAATGTCCAAAATAGATTTCTTGTTCATTTATTTTATCTCCTTAAAAGAATTTATCCAAAATTAGAGTTATTATATCATAAATACTTAATATTAGCAATTATTTTGCCGTCGATTAAGCAATTTTATTCCATATTTGGTAGTTCAATCTTTTCTATTTTTTTATTCGTTATCTCAATCAAAACTATTGCAACCAAAACGAGCAATATTCCTATAATTTGAACCGCATCCGTACTTTGTTGCAAAATAAAAATACCAACGAGGGTTGCAACGACGGGTTCAATGCACGCGAGAATACCCGCGTTACTTGCATCCATTCGCGACAAACCCCAAGTGTATAAAACAAAAGGCGCGAGCGCGGTCACTACCCCATAAAGAATAACAAAACCTAAAAAGCCCCAACCGATAGGCTCGTAAACGGTTATAGCAGTACCCACCGCCCCGTAGTCTAAGAAGACTAAACTAAAAAGAGCGGCGAACAAGAAGGCGTAAGCCGTTATAGTTATAGACGAATAATGGCGCATAGCCACCGTTCCAAGTATAGAATACAATCCGTACGAAAGACCTGATGCTAAACCGATTAAAAGCCCTTCTACCGTAAACTTTCCACCGCTTACAATACCAGACACAAGCATACAACCTAAAACGGCAACGATAAGCGCCACTACCTTACCTAAACGAATTTTTTCTTTAAAGAAAATCAAGGAAAAAATAAAGATAAAAACTGGGGACGTGTATAACAAAATTGCTGCAACCGAAGCCGACGTCATCTCGATAGCCGTAACGTAGCATACGCTCATCAAAAACATAGTTAATATGCCAATGAGCGCCAAAAACGGTAGGTGTTTTAGTTTAATTTTTATAACGTCTCTTTTGAAAATCAATAAAAAAGCCCAAAGCAAAACGGCGGAAACTATCATTCTAATACAAGATATGCTCATAGCAGGTATGCCCAAACTCGAAAGAGTACGGGTAAATAGGGACATAAAGCCCCATAAAACGCCTGCAATTAATATTGATATCGGTGCTAAAAGTTTTTTCATTTGCTCTCCTAAATTCACACAAATTTTACACCAAAATATAAATTAAATCAAGCAAAAAAGGGAGTAAAAAACTCCCCTTTGATTATCTTTTAATAATGCCTAACGTAATATGAAATTTTTCTCCCGATAAAACCGCGTTTTTTATTCGTTCGCCAAACGCAGAATTCGTTTCGATTTCTGTTAATTCTTCCTTCTTTATTCCCCAACGGAAAATATAGCCAAGCAAAGAACAAGACTCTTCTTCGTGGATAATCGTAAACATATTTGCAAAACGCAATATATTACTGCCTGGTTTTAAGTATTTTTCAAGCGTTTTATCAAGCAACCACGAATGACAAGTTACGTATTTGTATTCGTATTCAGGAAAATATCGTGCGAAAAACTCTTTTCCTTTTTCTATACTCGCCCTGCACTCTCCTTCGTCAAGTTTGCCATCTTCAGGAATATGCACTTCCAAACCAAAATCTGTGTCGAAATAATCGTATTCGGGTACGTTATGAACGCACTGACCTTTACTAAATTGAAGACGCCCTACTCGAAAAAGTTCAAGACATAAGTGTCTTTTAAGCCAAGCAACTTCGCCTAAACACAGTTTGCCTTTTAACCCAGTATAAGTATTCGTCCACACTACTATATCTTTGAGCGTTGCAATTAAAATTTCTTGCGGAATACCGAGTTTTTTGTAACTCTCCGCCGTACTCTCACACATGTACAATACGGATAGTAGGTTTTCCATACACGGCTCTTTTTCCACGTCGTAAGTGATTATCGACACGCTGTCTAATATCTCAAAACTGTTTAGCGCATCAAAAAACTCTTTATCATAACTTTGCGGAAAATCTAAAGCCTTGTACCATTTTTCTATAATCGGCGCGGTCTTATACATTTTTAACTCCTAAAACGTTCTTTAATTATTATACCCTATCACGCAAAACCTGTCAATTTTTATACAAAAACCTTAAAAAAAGTTGTAAAAGATAACAGTTTGCGAACAAAAAAAGACAGTTTTATCAAAAATATGTAAATTACACAACGCACGCAAATAACCAATAACTATATTTTTCATATCTAAACAATAAAAATTCATAAGAGTTTAAATATGAACTTAGGAAAGGATTGTAATCAAAATAACCGTTGTTGTAATTACGGCTTTAACCATAACTCCCCTATCCGGTGGCGTCCGCCCCGTTTCCGCACACTTAACCATTTTGCAAATTCAATGACAAAATTTAGTAAAAATAAAAAAAACGACAACCTTCGAAAGAAGATTGTCGTTTTATTTGGCACCCCCATGGGGATTCGAACCCCAGATACCGCCGTGAGAGGGCGGCGTCCTAGGCCTCTAGACTATGAGGGCACGTTCAATGCTCAATGATTATAACATATTTGATTTACCTACGCAAGCACTTTTTACCCTTTTGACAAATTTTTTATACAACACAAAAATAAAATAATGGATAAAATAAAAAAAAGTAAAAAAGATTGCCCACAAAGTTTGACATTGTGCAAAATATATGCTAATATAATTGAGCGTTATTTGGAGAAATACCCAAGTGGCTGAAGGGGCTCCCCTGCTAAGGGAGTAGT
>JAZSRG010000136.1:0-14264 GCA_045538365.1 Clostridia bacterium | reverse complement strand
GGAAAGACGAATAGGTTGCAATGGGGCGTATGTTTACTATACGTACCTTTGCAAGATATGAAGAATTTCCGCGTATTTTTTAGCCAAAAATCAATCAGAGATTGAGACGAAGTCGATATTACATCAATACTATCATAAGTTGTGAAGCAAGTACAATGAGCACAAGCGCGATAGGATAGGTTGATGCGTAAGCAGATGCAACGTCGTCCGTGCCTGCGGTATTGATTAAAGTACCGAGCGCGGGGGTTGAAGTCATACCGCCCGTGATTGAGCCAAGTCCGTTGAGTAACGGGAGTTTCATAACTTTCTTTGCGATAATGAAACCTACTATCATAGGGACTAAGGTCATAATTGCACCACCAATGAAGCCCCAAGCAACGATTGCTCCGCCACCTGCTTTTGCTATTTCCGTTACAAGGTTTACTCCGCCTTCAAAACCTGCGCCGAGCAAGAAGAACATCAAACCGAATTCTTTAAATACGGACAAGGTTTTCTCGGGTATTTGCAAGGAAATTTTACCAATTCGACCGAAGTGACCGAATATCAAGCACATAATGAGCACGCCACCCGTCGTTCCGAGATTAAAGCAAGGTCCTGCGTAACCTGCTCCCGTCAAAGGAATAGTAATCGAGCCTAAAATCAAGCCAACGATAATTGCTATACCAAATGCGCCCAAACCTAACGGGTCGATATCGAATAATCCTTCGCGAGTTTTGCGCAAGTCTTCCGTACCAATCTTTAAAAGCGCTCTTTCTTTTTCCATATTGGCTTTTAAGAATTTAGGGATAAGTTGAACGAAAAGCACAACGCCAACAACACCAAACGGGTACGCTATTGCGTGACCGAGAGTAATGATGTTTTTGAGCAAAGGCGCTGCTTCCGTTGCAGCGGTAAAGCCGGGGGTTGAAGTCAATGCGCCCGACAAAACGCCTGCCCAATATTCTGCGCCGTATTCAGGTGTCAAAAGGGTGCAAATTACTGCAACGAGCGTACCTGAAGCGATAATTATGATACCTAATAAAATGTAAGTCTTAAAGTTTTTCTTCAAGTTTTTGAAGAAGTTAGGTCCTGCGATAAAACCAACTGCTCCAACGAACAAAATAAGACCTATATTTTGGAAAGCGCCACCGAAGATTTTGGATACCATAAAGTCTGCGGTTTCATTGTCCAAATTGATATGGAAAATACCGAGTAATGGAATATCTTCAGGGATAATAGTACATAACCAACCAACTAAAATAGCAACGAGGAATACGCCTGCAGTACCAAGGGACACGCCTTTTATCGTAACGCGACCTAATAAATATCCAAGCGCAACGATAATAAACACGAGCGTAAACATCATAAACGTTCCGCCTACTTTACCAAATTTAAGGGTATTCGTAACGTCTTTTGCGTTAATTGCGCACCAAACGGCAAGGGCTGCAACGACTACGATTGCAATCGTTATCCAAAGCCATTTAAGGCTCTTTTTGTTTTTTTGTTCCATTTTTTATCTCCTTAGATGTCTGCGCGTTTAGTATAATTCGGGAGAAGTTTGGGGGATCTAAGGTCAGTTTTTATCCCTGCCTTGTCAAGTTCGCTCTCGAATGCGTCAACGTGAGCCAAGGTAAGTTTTCCAAGTTTAACGTCTTTGCAAGCCTTGGAAGATTCTTTACCTGCGTTACGACCGAATACGATAATATCCAAAAGCGAGTTACCCATAAGTCTGTTACGACCGTGAATTCCTCCAACTGCTTCACCTGCTACGAACAAGTTCTTAACGCAAGTGGTCATACCGTTAGGAGTAATTTCAAGTCCACCGTTTTGATAGTGCAAAGTCGGATATACGAGAATAGGTTCTTTACGGATATCAATGCCGTATTTAGCAAACATTCTGTACATTGCGGGAATTCTCTTTAAAATTGTTCCTTCCCCACCAATCATTTCAATCATCGGGGTGTCAAGCCATACTGCTTTGCCGTTGCCCGTTGAAACGCCGTTGCCTCTATCCGAGCACTCTCTTATAATACCCGATGCGTTTACGTCACGAGTTTCAAGGGGGTGGATGTACGCTACGCCGTCTTTATTTACGAGTTGAGCGCCAAGGGAACGAACTTTTTCGGTAACGAGCGCGCCCAAAATTTGTTCAGGGAATGCTGCTCCCGTCGGGTGATATTGCAAAGTATCAGCGTACAAAAGTTTTGCGCCTGCGCGATATCCGAGTACGAGTCCGTCAGCCGTTGCGCCGTAGTGGTTAGAAGTCGGGAAGTTTTGATAGTGCATTCTACCAGCGCCACCAGTTGCAATAACTACGCATTTAGCGCGAGCAACCAAAATTTCGCCCGTTTCCATATTCATCAAAACTGCACCTGCCACCTTTCCTTCGTCGTCTTTTATAAGTTCGATTGCAGCGGTAAAGTCAACTACGGGAATACCACGGTTTAAAACTTCATCACGGAGCGTTCTCATAATTTCAGCGCCCGAGTAGTCTTTACAAGCGTGCATTCTCTTTCTGCTCGTACCACCACCGTGGGTAGTTACCATTTCGCCGTCTTCCGTTTTATCAAACTCTACTCCCAAGTGGTTAAGCCATTGAATAGCCTCCGGTGCTTCGGTAACGAGTTTTGCAACGAGTTCAGGTCTATTTGCAAAGTGTCCGCCACCCATAACGTCAATGTAGTGAATAGCAGGACTGTCATTAGGTTTATCAGCCGCTTGAATACCACCTTCTGCCATCATGGAGTTAGCGTCGCCCATTCTGAGTTTGGTAACAACCATAACGTTTGCGCCACCGTTGTGCGCTTCGATTGCAGCGGACGCGCCTGCGCCACCACCACCGATAATAAGTACGTCAACGTCGTACTTGGGGTTTTCAAGGTCGATATTCATACCTTTTACTCTTGAGTGCGCTTGAAGGTAGGACGCAAGTTCGTGAGGAACTTTTTCGCCTTTGTTTACACCAACTTTAAGGTTTTCAAAGTTTTCTTCTTTGTAATCAGGGTGATATGCCTTCAAAATAGCGTCTTTTTCATCAGCCGTCATTCTTTTAATATTTTCTCTGTTATTAAATCTTTCTTGACGGGTAGCCTCTACCTTTTTCAAGGATTCTGCAATTTCAGGACTGTTATACATATTGCCTATCCTCCTTATTTCTCAATATCTCTCGTGTTGTAAAGTTCTTTGAGTTCTTCAATAGGTTTTTGCATAAGCGCTTCTACCGTTGCTTTGAAGTCCCCTCTTGCAATCTCTTCTACTCTTGCATCCAAATGGTCGCAGTTAGGCGCAATGTATTTACCGGTAAGTCTGCGAGCAAGCATAGCAACTTGAGGATGAGAAATACCAGCAGGACAACCTGACGAACAACATCCGCACATTACGCAGTCAAAAGACTCTTCTGCGCACTTTTCGTATTCGCCACGTTGAGCGTATGCTATATATTGCATAACGTTTAAGCCTTGCGTACATTTTTTGGTACAGGAATTACAACCGATACAAGCGTAAATTTCGGGATATAATTGCATCATAATTTGCTCGGTAGGTTTAACTTTTTCAATATCGTAAACCTTTTTAACCAAGGGGAAGTAAGGAAGGGTTGCAATATACATTCCTTCTTCAACTTGGGTTGAGCAAGCCAAGCAAACTTTAAGTTCGGTTTGACCTTGAATACGGTAAATGGTGGTACAAGCGCCACAGAAACCGTTTCTGCATCCACAACCGTGTACGAGTTGGTATCCCGCATATTCCATTGCCGTCATAATGGTAAGGTTTTGGGGTACTTCGTACTTTTTGCCGAAAAGATAAATATTTACCATGTTTTCCATAAAAAACCTCCGATTAAATCAATATTCATCCGGTAATTCGTCGAGTTCGTCAAGGCGGAATACCGGACCGTCCTTGCAAACGTATTTAGAACCGATATTGCAACGACCGCACTTTCCGATAGCGCACTTCATACGAAGTTCCAAAGTCGTGAATATCTGGGTTTCTTTAAATCCTAAAGACTTCAATCCTTCCAAGGTGAATTTAATCATAATGGGAGGTCCGCAAAGTATAGCGGTTTTATCCGTTGAGAAGTTGAGTTCTTTAACGTAGTTGGGGATAAATCCAACGTGTCCGTCCCAACCTTCTTGCTCACGGTCGATAGTTAAGTGAACGTTGATGTTTTCGTCTTTGCACCACTCGTCGATAATCTCTTTGTAGTCAACCAAGTCACCCATAGAACGAGCGCCGTAAACGATATCTACCGTGCCGTATCTTTCGGGGAAATGACGAACGTAGTTTATAACGGAACGCAAGGGAGCAAGTCCGATACCACCGGCTATAAACACAAGGTTTTGTCCCTTAAACGCGGTGTCAACGGGGAAACCGTTACCGTAAGGTCCTCTAACCGTGATTTGTTGACCGGGCTCGGCTTGGTGTATCCACTCCGTAAAGCAACCGCATCTCTTTATCGAAAACTCAATGTAATCTTCGTTAGTCGGAGAAGAAGTAATAGAAATCATTGCTTCCCCAACACCGGGCATAGAAATCATAGCGCATTGACCGGGCTTATGAATAAACGGTTTCTTACCTTCAGGCGTTACTACTCTAAAAGTTTTAACGTCGGGCGTATCTACTCTAATATCGGTTATAACACAAACTTGTGGAATTAATGCTTCGTTTATCATCAGTTCTTACCTCCAAGCGTTTTCATAACTTTAACAATATTCATAGATATCGGGCATTTAGCCAAACATCTTCCGCAACCAACGCACATAAAGAGTCCGTTATTGTTTTCAGGATAATACACGAGTTTGTGCATAAATCTTTGACGGAATCTTTCAAGTTGGGTAAGTCTGGGTTGTCCTGCGCTCATCTTGGTAAAGTCAGAGTACATACAAGAGTCCCAACAACGGAAACGAACTACTCCGTGACCGGTGTTGAAGTCTTTAATGTCGTAACATTGACAGGTAGGACAAACGAAAGTACAAGTTCCGCAACCTAAACACGCTTCGCTCAAAGATTTCCACTCGGGGGCGTCGAAAAGTTCTTTGGTCTTTCCTGCGCCGAAAGTGTCGAGAGAAAGGTTTGCAAGGGGAAGTTTAGCCATAATTTCACGGGTTTTTGCCTTTTCTTCTTCAACCTTGTCGTCAGCGCAATCTTCTAAAAGCGCGCCGAGCATAGACAAAACTTTTTCGCCTTTTTCGGTATTTGCTGAAAAATACATTTCGCTTTCCGTTTTCCACATAGAAACGTCGCCACGGGGTTCAGCGGAATCAATGCCGAAAGCATTACAGAAACAAGTTTCCGTCGGTTTATTGCAAGACAATGCAAAGATAATTCCATGTTCACGGCGGTTAGCGTAGTAACTGTCTTGTGGATCATTCAAGAAAACGTTGTCAAGCACTTCAAACGCTTTTACGTCGCAAGCGCGAACACCGAAAACTACGAAATCGTCTTTTATAACTCTGGTGTCTATTACTTCAATATTTTTGCCTTCTACCTTAAACGCCGCGATATCTTCAACTTGGGGGAAGAAGAAATCTTTGGGGCTTTTAACGGTGTTCAATTCGTTACTCATGGTCATACCAGTTTCATAACGCTCGAACTTTGCTCCGCCGTTTGTATCAACAGGAAGGTAAAGAGCCATATTTTCTGCAATTTTATCGAAAATTGCGCTAATATTATCAAGTGCACATTTACGCATTTTCTTCATCTCCTTTCTTAACCGCATCCGTCGGCTCGATATCTTCTTTCGTATAGTTTACGAGAGGAGCGCGATTGCCTACTTCCGCGCCTGCCTGATATTCACCGTAGAAGGTGTCGATATCTTTGATGAACTTTCTGTTCAATAAGTGTAAAGGAATATTTTGCGGACATACTCTCGAGCATTCTCCACAGTCCGTACAACGGCCTGCAACGTGGAAAGCGCGAATAATATGGAACATTTTTTCTTCAAAACTGTTCGCAGCCGCTTTGTTTTCTACCCCTGACTTGGGGTTACCGAATACGCATTGTTCGCAAGTACAAGCGGGACAAACGTCACGGCAAGCGTTACAACGGATACAACGGGAAAGTTCGCCTTGCCAGAAAGCAAATCTCTCGTCCGGAGTCATTTTTTCAAGTTTTTCAACTTCGTCAAATCTCTTTGACTCTAAAACTTCTCCGTCCTCCCCTATAAGTTCGTCGTACGCTACGTGCTTTTTGCTCTTACAAACAGCGCATCTTTCAGCAAGCGCGTCTTCTCTTTTAACGGTTACTTTGCCGTTATATAAGGTGTCCGCTATAATTCCGTCGGCACTCGAACAGTCAACGGAGATAATACCGTCCCCTGCTACCTTTTTAAGGTTAGCAATATCAGCCATACCACAGCACGGAATACCTACTGCGTAAACTTTTTCACGGTCAAATCTATGTTCGGTCAAAAGTTGGTTGAAACTGTAAGTGTCGCAAGGTTTTAAGAAAGCAAGAATTTTGCCGTCTTCCTTTTTGGTTTCTCTCATAATATACTTTGAGAAGTTTGCGCCACAGAAATCGTTGAATACGAACTCTTTGTCGAGTTCTTCCGCTGTTCTAAAGATTGCGGGAGTAACGTCGAACAAAAACTCGCCTGCTTTCCAACCGAGAACGCGAGTAACAGTTCCGTTTGCTAAAAGTTCTTTTGCTTTATTTACTAAAATTTCACGGGTTACTGCTTGCATCTTAAGTCCTCCAATCTCTTGTTTTCACCGAGAGCGGTTACTTTTTCTACGAAATCGTTCATGGTTGCCGCAAATTTTGCGCCTTCTGCAGCCGATACCCACTCAACTCTCGTTCTATCTCTTTCAATACCCAAATAATCGAGCATAGAGAACAAAAGCGCCATTCTTCTTCTCGTGTAGTAGTTACCTGAAGTGTAGTGACAATCCCCCGGGTGACATCCGCAAAGGATAACTCCGTCCGCTCCCCTTTGGAAAGCGCGAAGTACGAACATAGGATTAACACGGCAAGAACAAGGTACGCGGATAATCTTTACTTCTGCGGGATAATTTAAACGGTTGTTTCCTGCAAGGTCTGCGCCTGCGTAAGAACACCAGTTACAACAAAATGCAACTATTAAAGGTTTTTTCTCTATTTGCATATTGCATCTACCTCCGACATAATCTGGTTATTTGCAAAGCCCTTAAGGTCCATAGCACCGGAAGGACAAGCAACGGTACAACATCCACAACCTTGACAAACGGCTTCGTTTACGCTTGCTACGCGACGAACGAGCACCGTTCTATCGGGTTGACGGAATTCTTTGTCAACGTAAGTAATTGCGCCGTACGGACAAACCTTTTCACAAGACGAACATCCGTTACACATAAGTTCGTTGGAATTTGCAACGCAGGGGTTACAAGTCAACTTGTCTTTTGCAAGAAGTCCGATAACTTTACTTGCAGCCGCGCCTGCTTGAGCAACGGTTTCAGGAATATCTCTTGGTCCTTGACAAGCGCCTGACAAGAATACACCTGCCGTCGGGCTCTCAACGGGACGAAGTTTGGGGTGCGCTTCCGTGAAGAAGTCGTTGGTGTCCATACTTGCAGTAAGCATAGTAGCCAAAGGTCTTGCGGACTTATCGGGCTCGATTGCAGCCGCCAAAACTACGAGGTCAGCGTCAATATTAATTTGTTTATTTGCAAGAAGGTCGGATGCGCGAACTTTAAGTTTATCGCCTTCGGGTGAAACTTTACCAACCATACCCTTAATGTAGTGAACGCCGTAGTCTTCAACGGCACGACGGTAAAACTCGTCGAAGTTCTTACCGGGGGTACGTACGTCAATGTAAAATACGTAAACGTCGGTATCAGGATATTTATCACGGGTTAACATTGCGTGTTTTGCGGTGTACATACAGCAAATCTTGGAGCAATATTCTTTACCCTTTTCGGCACACGAGTCACAACGTGAACCTACGCATTGAACGAACACGATAGTGTGCGGATGTTTTCCGTCGGACGGACGAAGAAGTTTACCCGCGGTAGGTCCTGCAGCGTTAGTAAGTCTTTCAAATTCAAGAGAAGTTATAACGTCTTTTGATTGGTTATAAGCAAACTCGTCGAATTTATCCATGCTGATAGGATTATAACCCGTTGCAACTACGATTGCGCCGTACTTTTCTTCAATATATTCGTCTTTTTGCGTGTAATCAATTGCGCCTGCTTGACACATTTTAGCGCAAACACCGCACTTGCCGGTCTTGAGCATTGTACAAGCGTTCGGGTCAATGGTCGCAACCTTAGGTACTGCTTGCGCAAAAGGAATATATATTGCGTGACGGTTGTCCATACCAAGGTTAAATTCGTTAGGAACTTTCTTTTGCGGACATTTTTCTACGCAAATACCGCAACCCGTACAAACGTCTTCTTTAACGTATCTTGCTTTCTTTTTGATAGTTGCAGTAAAGTTACCTACGAAACCTTTAACGTCGGTTACTTCAGCGTACGAATAAATCTTAATTTTTTCGTTTTGAGCAACGTCAACCATTTTAGGAGTCAAAATACAAGCAGCGCAGTCCAAAGTCGGGAAAGTTTTATCAATTTGAGCCATTTTACCACCGATAGTGGGCTTTTTCTCAACGATATCAACTTCATACCCTGCGTCAGCAATATCCAATGCGGTTTGAATACCCGCAATACCGCCACCGATAACAAGCGCGCGTTTAGTAACAGGGCTCTCACCCGGAGTTAAGGGGGTGTTAAGGGAAACTTTAGCAATTGCCGCTTTACCTAAAATAATAGCCTTTTCCGTACCCGTCAACATATCCTTATGTACCCAAGAACATTGTTCACGAATATTTGCGACTTCAACCATATAAGGATTAAGTCCTGCAGCAGCCGCTGCCTTACGGAAAGTTGCCTCGTGCATTCTCGGCGAACAAGAACAAATAACTACGCCCGTCAAATTATGTTCTTTGATAGCGTCTTTCATTATGTTTTGTCCTGCTTGAGAACACATATATTGATAGTTGGTGGAGAAAACGACACCGGGCTCGTTCTTTAACGCGTCGGATACTGCTTGAACGTCAACCGTTGCAGCGATATTGCTTCCGCACCAACATACGAATACACCTATTCTTTGCATATCTTCTTCTCCTTACTTATTGTATTTTCTAAGTGCCGTAACGATAGCCTGTTGTGGCATATCTTCATCAAGTAATTCGGGAATTTTGTCCGTGTTTAAGTGATTGTTACCTTGTTTGCGGATAACTTCCAAACGAACTGCTTCCACGAGTTTAGCGGGTTCTACTCCACGAGGACATCTGTCAACGCAAGCAAAACAAGTTAAGCAACGATAAATAGATTTAGAGTTCATCAAAGGCTCGATATCTCCGCTTTCTACCATATAAACGAATTGATGCGGATGATATTCCATCTCATCATACGCCGGACAGGTTCCAGAACACTTACCGCAACGCATACATTTAAGGGGGTTAACTCCGCTTCTTGAAATGATTTCGTCACGAACGTTTTTACCGTTTTCCATTTAGTCCTCCTTTACGCCAAGCGCTTCTGCGAGTAGTTCGGTCAAATAAACTACGGGAATGCTCGGGTTATTTTTCTCTAAATTATATTTGCACAAAGGACAAGCGGTTACTATAATTTCAGCGCCCGCTTTTTGCGCGCTGTCAACTACGGCGTTGCTCTTTTTCTTTGCAGAATCGGGATCTTCCATAGTAACGTAACCACCGCAACACTCGTTTCTATAAGGATATACAACGGGGGTTGCGCCAAGCGCTTTGATAAGGTCTTCCATAATAGTGGGGTTTTCTACGTCGTCCATTTTGAGAACTTTTCCGGGACGAAGAAGTAAACATCCGTAGTACGCGCCAATCTTTTTACCCGTCAAAGGTTTAACAACCTTTTCTTTAACGGTGTCAAAACCGATTTTGTCTCTAAGCAACTCAAGATAATGGATAACTTCGGTTTCACCTGCATACGGCTCGTCTAATTCCATATAGTTGTTTGCTTTTTTAGCAAAATTTTCGTTATTCTTCATAGCGTCGTTAGTTTGTTTTAAAACGTTATGGCAAGCAGAACAAACGGATACTAACGGTTGATTTTTAGTTTTTGCTTCGTTAAGAGCGCGAACGGAAGAAAGTTTGGTAGCAATTTCGTCCGTTGACGTGGTAAACGCGCCACCGCAACATTGCCAATTTTCAATCTCTTCGAGTTCTACTCCCAAAACCTCTGCTGAAAGACGCGCGTATTTGTCAAGTTGTTTTGCTTTTGTTCTTAAAGTACAACCGGGAAAATAACTTACTTTCATTTGCTCCTCCTTATACCATCTGTTCGGGATGGAAAACTTCGTCGAATTTTTCCGCCGTCAAGAAACCTAATTGAACGCAGGCTTCTTTCAAGGAAATATTCTCTTTATATGCTTTTTTAGCGGTTTTTGCCGCGTTTTCATAACCAATATAGGGGTTAAGAGCGGTAACGAGCATCAAAGAATTGTGCAAATTGTTATGCATTTTTTCTCTGTTTGCTTTGATACCTACGGCGCAGTTTTTGTTAAAGGACAAAATTGCTTCCGCCATAAGTCTGCCGGACTGCAAGAAATTGTAAATGCAAACGGGCATAAATACGTTTAATTCAAAGTTACCTTGGCTTGCAGCCATACCAACTGACACGTCGTTACCCATAACTTGAACGGCTACCATAGTAACGGCTTCGCATTGAGTGGGGTTAACTTTACCGGGCATAATGGACGAACCGGGTTCGTTTTCGGGAATAAAAATCTCGCCCAAACCTACTCTCGGACCGCTTGACAACCAACGAACGTCGTTTGCTATCTTCATCATATCTGCAGCAAGTGCCTTAATTGCGCCGTGAGCGAATACTAATTCGTCTTTAGAAGTTAAGGCGTGGAATTTATTACCTGCGGTGATAAAATCTTTACCCGTAATCTTAGATACTTCTTCCGCTACCTTTTTGTCAAAGCCCTTGGGAGTGTTGAGTCCAGTACCTACTGCAGTACCGCCCAAAGCAAGTTCTTTCAAAGGTTTAACGGCAAGGCGCATAAGTTCGATATCTCTCTCAAGGCTCGTTCTCCAACCGCTGATTTCTTGAGAAAATTTAATAGGAGTAGCGTCTTGAAGGTGCGTTCTTCCGCTCTTTACGATATCGTCGTTTTCTTCTTCTAATCTTTTGAACGTGTCAACCAATACTTGAACTGCGGGAATAAGTTTGTCTTCAATCATAATAACCGCTGAAATGTGCATAGCAGTCGGGAAAGTGTCGTTTGAAGACTGACTCATATTGATATCGTCGTTGGGGTGCAAGAATTTCTTGCCTGCAATTTGGTTACCGCGGTTAGCGATAACTTCGTTTGCGTTCATATTGGACTGCGTACCCGAACCCGTTTGCCAAACAACTAACGGGAAGTGGTCGTTCAACGCGCCCGAGATTACTTCGTCGCAAGCCGCGGAAATAGCGGCGAGTTTCTCGTCCGTCATGCGCTCGGGTTTCAAGGCGTTGTTAGCCAAAGCCGCAGCCTTCTTTAATATGCCAAACGCGTGAGTTATCTCACGCGGCATAGTTTCGATGTTAACACCGATTTCAAAGTTTTCGTGACTGCGTTCGGTTTGCGCAGCCCAAAGTCTATCGGCAGGTACTTTTACCTCGCCCATAGAATCATGTTCAATACGGTATTCCATTTTATCTCCTTATAAGTCTTTCGACAAAATTTTATTCGAGTTAAATTTTAATTTGTTTAATAATGTCTTTCAAGCATTGCGCGCTGTGTTGGAGTTTAGCGATTTCTTCGTCGGTTAAAGGAAGCATAACTTTGCTCTTAATGCCGTCCTTTCCTACCAAGTGGAGAACGCTCAAGCAAACGTCGTCAATTCCGTATTCGCCGTGCATCATGCTGGAAATTGCCATCGTGCTGTCAAGACCGTTCAACAACAATTCGCAAATGTGACAAACGGAAACTGCAACTGCGTAGAAAGTAGCGCCCTTTCTTTCAATAACTCTTGCTCCAGACTTTCTAACGTATTCTTCGAGTTCTTCGTGGTCAAGGTCAGCGTAAGCGTCGTTATTGGTCAAAATGCTCTTTTTAACGTCGTCAACTTGGATATTAGAAATGTTTGCAAGTGACCAAGGAACGAAAGAAGAGTCACCGTGTTCACCCAAAACGTACGCGTGAACGTTCTTTTGGTTAACGGAATAAATCTCAGAAAGACGAGCGCGAAGTCTTGCGGTGTCAAGCATAGTACCAGAACCGATAATGTGGCTTTCGGGAATATCCGAACACTTGCAAAGCGTGTAAGTCAAAATATCTACCGGGTTAGATACGATAATGTACATAGCGTCGGGTGCGTACTTCGTGATATTAGGAATAATGCTCTTAAAAATATCAACGTTAGTTTGAGCAAGGTCAAGTCTTGATTGACCGGGCTTACGAGCAACACCGCTCGTTATGATAACGATATTAGAGTCTTTTGCGTCGGGATAGTCGCCTGCATAAATTTCACAAGTACTGCTAAACGGCGTTCCTTGACGAATATCCATTGCTTCGCCCATAGCCTTTTGAGCATTGATATCAATCATAACGATTTCAGATGCCAAGCCTTTGATAGTGAGCGTATAAGCAATAGTAGAACCAACGCTACCGCTACCGATAATGGTAATTTTGTTCATAGATGTCCTCCTGTATTTTCGGGGTATTAATTTCTTTATTTAACCCAATAAGGGTATAATTGTAATGATAATATTATATCAATAGTACAAAATTTTGTCAAGGCAGAAACTCTCTAAATAAGACATTTTATGCCATTTTTCATAAATTTTTCCAATGGCTGGAGAATTTTCTTTTCCCGCGCAAAAATTAACGCAAAAAAATAGGGAAAGAGTGTGAATTTTTCACACGCTTTCCCCTATCTTATTCTCGTACGACTTTGATTGCAACTTTAGCAGAAATTCCGGCATAAACCTTGACTTCTATAGAGTAATTTCCAAGTTGACGGATATTTTCTTTTAAAACTATTTTCTTCTTGTCAACTTCGTATCCTTGCGCGTTTAAAGCGGTGGCTATTTCCGCGCTCGTTACACTGCCGTAAGTTCTATCCCCTTCCCCGCAACGAACTTTAACTTCAATGGTTGCGGTTTTGAGTTTATCGGCAAGTTCAGCGGCAGCCTTTCTTTCAGCCGCTTCACGTTTAATTCTTGCTTCTTCTTTCTTTCTAACGTCGTCTAAAGCGCTCGTAGTTGCCTCAACTGCAAGTTTGCGAGCAAACAAAAAGTTGCGAGCGTAACCGTCACTTACGTTTACTACTTCACCTTTTTTTCCAAGAGATTTTACGTCTGCACTTAATATAACTTTCATTTTCTGCCTCCGTTTTGATAATTGTACCACACTTTAAAAAAAAGTACAAGGTTTTTTAGTGTATTAGGTATATAAAAAAGAAAATTAGCAATAATCAAATCAAAATAGGAGGACAAATGGAAAATTTAAAATGTACTACGAGTAACTGTGAATTTCACTTTAAAAATCATTGTACGGCAGGCGTGCTAAACGTATCTGAAAAAGGCGTGTGCAAAAGTAAACGCAAACGTCCGGGCGGAGCGTACGCCCAAGCCATAGCCGAGTTTGAACTTGCGGACGAGTTGACACCTTTGCTTGAGCGAGAAACCGAAGTCCAATGCAACTGCGCGGAATGCGCGCTAAATAGCCAAGGCGCGTGCAACGCCCAAGACCTACTAATCGGCGACGGCATTTTAAACACGAAATGCTTTACTAAACACAAAAAATAATTGCTCATAATTCCCCCCTAAAGAAGAGATTTTGGCTCTCTCAAAAAGAGTTAAAATCTCTTCAATAAATACATAATAAAATGATTTGGTACTGGCGTACCATGAATTGCCTTTCGGCATGATTTGATTGCTTCGCAATCATGAATTGAAACCTACGGTTTCATTAAGGTTTTATTTTAGTTTTTACCATAATGTGCGGAAACGCACAATTCACGTCGCTTGCGACAATTCATGAAAACAAAGTTTTCTATTCATGGTCGAAGACCAAATCATTTACAAAAATACATATATTTTTGGGAGTCATTTATGGAAAAAACAATCGATACCGACAAGAAAAACGCAGAATTTTTAGTAGAACTACACAAAAACGTGCAAATGGCAAAACTTGCCCTTGAAATCTTAATACCACGCACCAAAAACCGCGCGCTAAAAGCCGATTTACTCAATCAATATCACGACTTTGAGAAATTATCCAACGCTATAAGCGGTGGACTTATAGAACTGGGCTACACCCCCACAACCCCCACT
>JAZSRG010000017.1:0-5346 GCA_045538365.1 Clostridia bacterium | reverse complement strand
TTGCATAAAAACGGCGTGCCTTTCATCATTGATAACACTTTCGCAACGCCTATAAATTGCCGTCCTATCGAGTGGGGTGCAGATATCGTTACTCATTCTACGACCAAATACATTGACGGTCACGGAGTGTCTGTCGGTGGCGCTATAATTGACGCAGGTAAATTTGATTGGAGAAAATACGCGGACAAGTTCCCCGGACTTACCACCCCTGACGACAGTTATCACGGTGTAGTTTACGTGGATAGATTTGGTTTAGAAGGCGCGTTTATCACCAAGGCAACCGCTCAACTTATGCGTGACTTTGGAGCAATTCAATCCCCGCAACACGCGTTTTATATCAATCTCGGACTTGAAAGTTTGCCTGTTCGTGTAAAACGCCATTGTGAAAACGGACAAAAAGTAGCCGAATACCTTAACTCGCACGACAAAATCGAGTGGGTAAGATACTGTGGACTTAAAGGGGATAAATATTACGATTTAGGTCAAAAATATTTGCCTAACGGTTCTTGTGGCGTAGTTAGTTTTTCCGTAAAAGGCGGAAGAAAAGCAGCCGAAGCATTTATGAAAAACTTGAAAGTTGCAGCAATCGAAACTCACGTAGCGGACGCTCGTACTTGTTGTTTGCACCCTGCAAACGCAACTCACCGTCAACTTACGGACAAGCAATTAGAAGACGCAGGAATACCTGCAACGCTTGTTAGATATTCTTGCGGTATTGAAAATGCCGACGACCTTATAGAGGATATTGCGCAAGCATTGGAGAAAATTTAATTTAAGGAGTTACTATGCCGATAATTATTCCTAAGGATATACCAGCATATAAAGCGTTATTAAACGAAAAAATATTCGTAATGAGCGAAAATAGAGCGGTGACGCAGGACATTAGACCGATAGAGATAGCAATCGTTAACTTAATGCCCACCAAACTTGTTACCGAGCAACAACTCATGCGTTTACTCTCAAATACGCCGTTACAAGTAAATATTACGCTTTTACACACGGCAACGCATAAGCCAAAGCATATAGAAGCGAGCCACTTAAATAAATTTTATAAAAATTTCGACGACGTTAAACACAAGCGTTTCGACGGCATGATAATAACGGGCGCGCCTGTGGAAACTTTGGAATTTGAAGAAGTTGACTATTGGGACGAACTTTGTGAGATTATGAAGTTCTCGGAAACCAACGTTACGAGCACGATGTTTATTTGTTGGGGCGCGCAAGCAGGACTTTATTATAGATACGGCATCAAAAAACATCTTTTACCCGAAAAACTTTTCGGTGTTTGCAAAGTTAAGGCGAGAAGAAATTACGAAATGCTCTTAAAGGGTGTTGACGATAGATTTTTTATACCTATGTCAAGACACACCGCAATTGACGAAAAAGCATTGAAAGAGTGTAAAGATTTGTACGTTTTAGCAAGCGGAAAAGAGTGTGGACCTGCAATCATTAGAAGCCGTGACGGCAGACGAATTTATTTGACGGGGCACTCCGAGTACGATAGGGAAACCTTGGAACTCGAATACAAGAGAGATCTTGACAAAGGACTTGATATTGAGCCACCTTTCAATTATTATGACGAAAAAGGCAATATAAATATGTCTTGGAGAAGTACTGCAAACCTTATTTTTTACAATTGGTTGAACTATTACGTTTACCAAATAACTCCTTACGATATAGAAACGATTAACGAATAATATGTATGTAAAATCACTCACAATTAAAGATTTTCGAAATTACGTTATGCAGAGGGTAGAATTATCACCCTCTCTTAACGTATTTACGGGAAGAAACGCCGTGGGCAAAACTAATTTGCTTGAAGCGGTTTACGTTTTGGGAATTGGCAAAAGCCCAAAAACCGTGAGTGAAAAAGAAGTCGTAAGATTTGGCGCAAATTCTGCCTACGTTAAAGGGGAGATAATTAAAACGTACTCAAAACACACTATAGACTTATCAATTGATAAAGCCGAGAAAAAGCGTGTTGCCGTTGACGGACTACCTATAAAAAAACTTGGCGAACTTATGGGTGTACTCGGTGTCGTGTATTTTTCTCCCGACGAACTCGGTCTTATAAAAAATTCTCCGTCCGTTAGACGTAAATTTATGGACGTTGCCTTATCCCAACAAAGTAGAACTTATTACTACACTTTGGGTAAATACGGAAAGTCCCTTTTGCAAAGAAATAAACTCTTAAAGAGCGGTGGAGAGTCCCTTAAGCAAACTTTGGATATTTGGGACGAGCAAATTGCAAAAGAAGGCGCGTTTATCATACAAAAACGCAGAGAATTTTTGTTAGGGCTTAGTAAAATTGCGGGTTGTATCCACGAAGAAGTGAGTTTGGGGGATAAACTTGAACTTGAATACGAAACTTTAACGCTTGGCGAAAACGTAGACGAAATCAAAGAAAACTTAATTATAGGACTACAAAAAAATAGAGAAAGGGATATATATTTAGGTTACACGTCAGTTGGACCGCACCGTGACGATATAGCGGTTACCACAAACGGACTGGATACAAGAAAATATTCGTCCCAAGGACAACAACGCACCGCGGCGTTATCCCTTAAACTTTCCGAACTTGAAATGTTTAAGCAAGCAATGGGAGAGTACCCCGTACTTTTGCTCGACGACGTTTTGTCCGAACTTGACGAAAAAAGGCAAGCAAAACTCTTGGACGCAACCAAAAACGTGCAAACGCTCCTAACTTGTACTCACTTTGACTCTTTGCCGTTTGACTCCGCAACGGAGTTTATCGTGGAAGGCGGGGAGAAGGCAAATAAAATTTCAAAGAAAAACAAATAACGATTATAAAGGCTCTTAATAAAAGAGTCTTTTAATTTTTTACAAAAATTTTTTTAATTTTTCAATCGAATTTTATCAGAAATATTGACGAACTACTTATTGTGTGATATAATATAGGCAATTAGTTTGTCGGTTGGACAAATTACTAAATTTGAAATTTTTAATTGGAGGGCTTAATCATGAGCAAAGAAAAAGAATTAGCAATGAACGGCGCTGGTATCGAAGAACTTGGTTTCCCTATGTGGCCTCAGTTCGCTCCTGAAACCGCAGGTGACGTTGCAAAAGTTATTGAAAGTGGTCTTGTTAACTACTGGACTGGTAAAAAGGGTATGGAATTCGAAGAAATGTGGGCTAATTGGATTGGTTCCAAAATGGCTATTTCTTGTACCAATGGTACGGCTGCATTGCATATTGCTTTGACCGCATTGGGCGTAGGCGCAGGGGACGAAGTTATCGTTACTTCTTACTCATTTATCGCTTCTTCTTTCGCAGCAGTTCAAGCAGGCGCTATTCCTGTATTTGCTGACGTAACCGACGATCACACCATTGATCCTGATTCTATTGAAAAGCACATCACTCCCCGTACCAAGGCTATTATCGTAGTTCACCTTTACGGTACTGTTTGTGATATGGGCAAAATCATGGAAGTTGCTAAGAAACACAACCTTTTTGTAGTAGAAGACTGCGCACAATGTTTCGGTGGTGAATACAACGGCAAGAAAGCAGGTACTATCGGTGACGTTGGATGTTTCTCTTTCTGTCAATCCAAGCACTTCACGACTGGTGGTGAAGGCGGTATGGTAGTTACCAACAACGAAGAAGTAGGTTGGGAATGCCGTTCTATCCGTGACCACGGTTATGACGTTAAGAAACGTATGAATATGCTTGCTCTTGAAGAAAAACTTCCTTACATCCACAGACGTGTTGGTTATAACTTCCGTATGACCGAAATGCAATCCGTTATGGGTATCAACGAACTTAAGAGATTTGATAACTGGAACCTTGCAAGAAGATTCAAATACGCTAAAATGTACGACGAAGCATTTGCTGGACTTCCCGGAATTGCAAGTCTTCCTTTGAATACCGCTGAGCGTAAAAACTGCTACTGGTGGTATCCTATCAGAGTTGACCTTAGCGTTCTTGACTGTGATGCTCCTGCAATCGTTAAAGAACTCGGTTCTATGAAGATTCCTTGCTACGGTATTCAATGGCCTGAAGCTTACCTTGAACTTGCTTACCAAGAACTCAACGGTTTTGGTGACGCTCAATTCCCCTTCAAGTCTAAAGAATACACCGATGGCAACGTAAGTTACGCTGGAGTAGAGTGCCCCGTTGCACACAAACTCAGATATGAAACCGTTTGCTTATTCTTGCATCCTACTTGGGAAGAAGTACACATTAATAAATGTATTGACGGCTTGAAGACCGTACTTGCTAAACATTTGAAGAAATAATCGGAGGCCTTATGAGAAAAGTTAAATGGGGCGTTATCGGTTGTGGTGGTATTGCTGACCGTCGTACCTTACCCGGTATGATGTTGGCTGAAAACGTTGATCTTGTAGCCGTTATGGACGTGTCCAAAGACGCGGCTGAAAGATGCAAAGAAAAGTATAACGCTAAATACGCTTTTACGAATATTGAAGATTTACTTGCAATAGATGAAATCGAAGCAGTTTATATTGCTACTCCCGTTGTTTGCCACAAAGAGCAAGCAACGGCTGCAGCAAAAGCAGGCAAACACATTTTGCTTGAAAAACCTATTGCTTTGACTAGCGCTGAATCTCAAGAAATCGTAGATATTTGTAAGAGTTACGGTGTAAAACTCGGTGTTGGTCTTATGATGAGATTTTCCGCATACCACCAAGCAATGCACGATATTATTCAAAGCGGTGGTATTGGAGAAATCGTATCTATGCGCGCACAATTTACGTGCTGGTATCCTGAAATGGAAAATTGCTGGAGACAAAAACTTGCAACGAGCGGTGGCGGTGCATTGACCGATATGGGCGTACACTGTATCGACCTTTTGCAATATATCACGGGTATGAATGCTAAAGACGTAATTGCTTTCACGGGCAACCAAATCTTTAAGTATGAAGTAGAAGATTCCGCTTCAGTTATTATGCGTATGGAAAACGGTTCTTGCGCTTACGTAGATACCGCTTTCAATATTCCTGATGATGCAGCAGTATGTAAACTTGAGTTCTACGGTACGGCAGGAAGCATCTTTGCTGAAGGTACTGTTTCTCAAGAAGAAGTTGGTAATGTTAAACTCGTTAAATGTGATCCCAACAAAGCGTATGACGCAGCGCAAGTTCGTAGCGGAGACGTTTCAACGTCTATTACCGTAACGCCGGGCAATATGTATACCAAAGAAGTAGAGGCTTTCGGAAACGCTGTTATTAACGGTACTGAACCGCCTGTATCAGGGGACTCTGCAGTTTATGACCAAAAAATCATTGAGGCTGCATACAAATCAAATAAGACTAGAAGCGCTGTTTCTCTTGACTAAATGCAATAATTATGGCATAATGCTATAGTATG
>JAZSRG010000029.1:0-3451 GCA_045538365.1 Clostridia bacterium | reverse complement strand
ATTATGATTAAACACGTTGTATGTTTTAAACTAAAAGACAATTCTTATGATAAAAAATGCGAAGCGCGTGACGTTCTTTTGTCTATGAAAGGCAAAGTTGACCTTATAAAAGATATTGAAGTAGGTATAGACTTTTTAGGTTCTTCACGTTCTTACGATATTATCCTTATAGTTACTCTTGACAGCAAAAAAGCCCTTGACGAGTATCAAAATCACCCCTATCACTGCGAAACGGTTAAAACCTATATGCACAAGGTTAGGGACGCTAGCGTGGCGGTTGACTATGAATTGTAAAACTCACACCGCGCTAATTACGGGGGCTACGGGCGGAATAGGCTCGGCTATTGCTCTCACCCTTGCAAAAAAGGGATATAATATAGTGGTTTGTTATAACTCAAACGAAGAAAAAGCGCAAGAACTCGTAGCGGAGATAAAGAAATATTCTAACGCTATTCCTCTCAAATGCGACGTTTCAAGCGGTGTTGCCGTACTTGAACTTTTCAAAAATGCTCGCGCCTATTTTTCCAAAATTGATACGGTAATTACTTGCGCGGGAATTGCTCACTACGGAGATTTTGCTAAAACCCAAGAAGAAGATTTCGACCGCGTGGCAGGTATAAACTTTAAGGGTACTGCCCTAACTATATCCAACGCTATCCCCGATATGCAAAAACTCGGATATGGTCGAATTATTGCAATATCTTCTATTTGGGGAGAAGTCGGCGCAAGTCAAGAAGTTCTTTATTCTGCAACCAAGTCCGCAATAGAAGGCTTAGTTAAAGGACTATCCAAAGAACTGTCGGGCACAGGCATTACGGTGAACGCTGTGTCGCCAGGGGTGGTTGAAACTCCTATGCTCAATCATTTCTCAGATACAGATAAAGATTATCTACTCTCTCAAATTCCTGCGGGCAGATTTGCAAAAGCGCAGGAAGTCGCCTCCCTCGTGTCTTTCTTGTGCTCTGACGAAGCCGAATATATCACGGGCGAGATTATTGGCATAAACGGCGGATTTGGAAAATAAATAAAAAGTGGCTTTTTTACAAAAGCCACTGAATATTAAACGAAACAAACAAAAAAACGATGCTCTGCATCGTTTTTCCTTTTGTGTTCTTTCTCCCCCCGAACAATAAAATTATTCTTGTTCTGCTGCTAATGCTTCGTCGTATTTTGCAAGAATCATATTGCGAATCTCTTCACGAGTTTCCGTGTTGATAGGATGAGCGATATCTTTGTATTCTCCGTCCGGAGTTTTTCTGCTCGGCATAGCAATAAAGTTTCCTTCAGCACCTTCGATAACTTTGATATCGTGTATAACGAAACAATCATCTAAAGTGATAGATGCTACTGCTCTCAATTTCTTGTCATCCTTCTTTACGATTCTAATACGAATATCCGTAATTTTCATTTTTTTCACCCCTTATACAATATAAATCGACTTTTCGTCGCTACTATTATATCACTAATTTTAATATTTTTCAACGATTTTTACACAATTTATCGACTTTTTTGTAAAAAATTTGCCTTTTTTGACCGTTTTTTGACCTAAAAACCCATATTCACACATTTTTTTACAATTTCATACTATATTGTATGAAAAATTTAATAAATTACTCAAAAATACATTTTATAGGCATTTTAGGCTCAAGCATGAGAAATCTTGCCCTTTTTGCTCAAAACTTCGGTATTTCGGTATCGGGCTCGGACAAGAGTTTTACTAATCAATTTATCTCTCAAGGTATTTTGATTAAAAAATCTTTTGCTAAGCGTGATTTACTCGACGTGGACCTTGCGGTTTACTCTTCCGCTATTCCAGAAAACAACGCCGAACTGCGCTTCTTTAAAAAGCGTGGCGTTCCGTGTATCTCACGCGCGCAGTTTTTACGTCTTTTATCTAACGAATTTAAAACCGTTATCGCCGTATCCGGCTCGCACGGAAAAACTACGGTGTCTGCTATGACGGCTCACGTTTTTTCCACTCTCGGTCTGTCCCCCGCCCTACATATCGGGGGAAATTATAAACGATTTTTCCCTTTCTCCCATGACTTTTTTATAACGGAAGCGTGCGAGTATCGCGACAGTTTTCTCACTCTATCCCCCGACGTCGGCGTTGTGCTAAACGTTGAATACGACCACCCAGATTATTTTGCCTCCTTACAAGACGTTTATTCGTCTTTTGAAAAATTTTCTAAAAACATCCGCCCGAGCGGTACGCTTATAACGGGGGAAAACGTCTTGTTATACGCCCCAAATACCCTTAAAGTCGGGGAAAACGCATACGCTCAAAACGTGCGTGAAAAGGACGGTTTTTTCTCTTTTACCCCTATAATTGATAACACGGTTTTGCCCGATATTACTCTATCCACTCAAGGGGAACACAACGTGAAAAACGCGCTTATAGTCTTACTTATTGCAAAGGCTTGCGGTCTTGACCTAACTTGCGTTTGCTTTGCTTTGCGCTCCTTTACGGGTGTGGATAGACGGTTTCAAAAAGTTATAAAGAATAACAAAGAATATATCCTTGACTACGCTCACCACCCAACGGAAATTAAGGCAACGATAGATACCGCAAAACTTTTTAGAAAACCCGTAACCGTTTACTTTCAACCGCACACTTTCTCTCGAACAAAAGCCCTACTCGACGAATTTTGTAGCGTTTTAACGACTGCGGACAAAGTGGTTATCGTACAAGAATTTCCTTCAAGAGAAGGAAAAGAAATGGGAGTTTCGGCTTACGAATTATTTTTAAAAATCAATCCTTACATCCCATCCATTTACCAAACGCTTAGTGAAGCGAAGGAGCGAATTTTACAAGAAAACACCGATAAAAACACGGTCTTGGTTTTAGGCGCGGGAGATATTGACACAATACTCTTATAACCCCCTTTTTTTCGTTGTAAAAAATAAAATTATTTGTTATACTAAAGAAATGAAAGTGAGTTACGCGGACAAAATCAAAAGATATACGACCACAAAAACGCGAATTTGGGAGATAGATTTCCTTCGCGGATTTTGTGTTATTCTTATGATTTTCGACCACTTAATGTATAACTTTTGCACTACTTTTAGTTATTTTTTAAGCGTTCCCGTTTTAAAACAAATAGTTCAGTTTGCGTATTTTTATTACAACAGTTCTTTGCGTTATGTCGGTTGGGTTATTGCGGTTGGAATATTTATGTTTTTGTCGGGGCTTAGCACGGGCCTTACTAAAAGCAACCTATTCCGCGGTATAAAAGTACTGCTCGTTGCCTATCTTTTGACCTTTGCAACGGCATTTTTGGATGCGGTTACGGGTTCTAAAAGTTTTACTATAAACTTCGGCGTACTTCATACCCTTGCTTTTTGCATCTTAACTTACGCTCTTTGTATAGAACGTGGCAAAACTCTTAAAATCTTGGAATACAAGTGGATAAAAATTTATTTATCCGATATTTTGTTAGTTATACTTTTA
>JAZSRG010000144.1:0-2573 GCA_045538365.1 Clostridia bacterium | reverse complement strand
ATAGGTA
The DNA here is from genome assembly GCA_045538365.1 of Clostridia bacterium. Classification (GTDB taxonomy): domain Bacteria; phylum Bacillota; class Clostridia; order Christensenellales; family RUG350; genus RGIG2224. Next base: position 2,566 of record JAZSRG010000144.1, on the reverse strand, counting down.
TGCCGGGGTGCGGAAAGAGTACGATAGGCAAAGAAGTTGCTGTGTTGTGCGGAAAAGACTTTGTGGACGTTGACGACGAAATAGTGTTAAGAGCTGAGAAAAGTATCCCCGAGATATTTGAAAAAGAAGGGGAGAAAGGTTTTAGACAAAGAGAAACCGACGTTATTAAAACTATAACCAAAGAGAGAAACCGTGTAATTTCTTTTGGCGGTGGGGCAGTTCTAAACGAGCAAAACGTAATTTCGGCTAAAAGAAACGGCAAAGTCGTGTATATCAAGCGAAAATTAGAAGATTTAGCCACGGACGGCAGACCTTTATCAAAGAGCGCGGACGAGATAAAAAGACTTTTTGAGATAAGGAGTCCGTTGTACGAAAAGTACGCTGATATAGTGGTGGAAAACGTGGGAACAATCAAAGACGTTGCAAAAAAAATAATGGAGAAAATCAATGAAAATACTTGTGATTAACGGAGTAAATTTGAATATGTTGGGAATACGTGAGCCCGACTTATACGGCAAAGAAAACTACGAAGGACTCGTAAGTTTTGTAAAAGATTGCGCTCAAAAACTTGGTGTTGAAGTTAAGTGCGTACAAAGTAATCACGAAGGGGAAATCGTTGACTTTATCCAAGGCGCGTATTTTGAAAAATACGACGGCATAGTTATAAACCCCGGCGCGTACACCCACACGAGCGTAGCGATTTTGGACGCGCTCAAAGCCGTGCAAATTAGAACGGTGGAAGTTCACTTGACGGATATAAATGACAGGGAAGAGTTTAGAAAACTCTCTTACATTAGTCTATACGCCGAGAAAACCATTTGCGGAAAAGGCTTTTTGGGTTACAGCGAAGCCCTTGAATATTTGAGTAAGAAATAATAAAAAGGAAATGAAAAAGGCAAGTAAGAATTTCTTACTTGCCTTAATTTTTGTCTAAAAATTATTTTTCAAAAGCGTCTTTTCCTAAAGATGCGTAGTCGTAGTCAAGACCAAGACGAGTTGCGCGTTTTGAGAAAATCAAACTAAATATAGGAGTAACGATTAAAGATGCGAACATACAAATTACACCGATAAGGGGAGTGTTTTTCATACCTACACCGGGTACGAAGATAAGGGCGATAGTAATCAAGAAAGTGGCAATAATAGATGCCCAAGCGCCGTATTTGTTTGCCTTTTTCATAAATAAGCCGTAAAGATACGGACCTATAAAACAGCCGGCGAGCGTTCCCCAAGAGAATCCCATAAGTTCTACTATTCCGGCAGGACGGAATATTGCGATAACTGCGGACAACGCGATAAAGAATACGCTTGCAAAACGGGTAAGCATATTGAGTTTTTTCTCGTTGATTTTTTTGTTGATATATCCGCCGTAGATATCAATGGTGATTGATGACGAGCAACTCATACCGAGGGAGGCGAGCGTACTCATACTTGCGGATAATACCAATACGATAAGCACGGCGATAACTATATCGGGTAAGGTAAAGTTATAAATAGCGGGCATAATTCCGTCGTATTTTCCGCTACCTGCAAGCGCGCCAATCGTTCCACTAATTTCGGAAGACTCTGCAAATATTGAACCCGTTGCGCCTGCTCCATACGCGCAAACACCAACGATTAAACAGAATACAAAAGACACTACCGTACCGCGTTTAACGGATGCGTTATCTTTGATAGCGTAAAATTTGTGTATAATTTGCGGAAGAGCCCACGGTCCGAGTGAAGTTAAAATCACGAGTACTATAAGGTCGAAAAGACCGTTACTTGGGAGAATACCTTTACCCATTTCGTTAAGTCTTCCAAAAACGTCCCCAAGTCCGCCTGCTTCTGCGTAAACGAGAGCAACTGCAATAACTATTCCGACAAGCATTATAATGCCTTGGATGAAGTCGGACAAAGCCGTTGCAAAATATCCGCCGAAGAATACGTAGAGCGCGGTAATGGATGCGAGAGCCACAACGCACACAACGAAAAGCGTTTGTTGCATAGACGCGTCAACCCCGAAAACGGTGGCGAAGAGTTCGCCGAGTCCTTGATAAACGGATGCGGAGTAGGGTATCAAGAAAATACCGATAATGAGCGCGGTAACAAGTTTGATTTTAGGATCAGAGTAACGGGACTCGAAAAATTCGGGCATAGTTTTCGCACCCATTTTAGTGGTCATAAGTTTAGTGCGTTTTGCAAGAACTTTCCAAGGAATATACGTTCCTATTACTGCGTTTCCTATACCTATTAAAATAACGCTAAGACCGAATAAATAACCGAGTTTTCCGGCGTAACCTATTAAAACAACTGAAGAAAAATAAGTCGTGCCGTATGCAAAAGCCGACATCCAAGGACCGATTCCACGACCGCCTAAATAAAAGTCGTTAAGGTTAGAACTTCTTTTTCTTGAATAATATGCAATTGCAATCATACCGAGAACATATATAGCAATAGCAATAATGCATATCGTATTTTTGTCCATAGTAACCTCCAAAAACTTACTTCTAAAAATTATAGTCCAATTTATATAATTTTGCAAGTAAATGGTGTGCAAAGCAAAACAAAAAGTCATTTTTTTTGTTTT
>JAZSRG010000009.1:0-1787 GCA_045538365.1 Clostridia bacterium | reverse complement strand
GCGGATAAGTTCTACTTGGTCTGCGATAAAGTTGGTCATATTCCAGTTCTTTTCGCATTTACAGGTATCAAAAAGGAAACTTTCTACGTCCTTTTCCGTAATCGTCGGACATTTTGCTTTTTTGTGATCGATTGCAACAACGGGAATACCCATATCGTAAATTTCGGGGTTTACGTCAATCTCAACGCCGTCAACCACGTTGTTTTTACCGCCGTACAAAATAATTCCTTTTACGTTTGCGAGTGCGCTAAAACCCTTTTTATCAAGATCGTGAGGATGAATTTCACTATAAACGCCGAAAGAACGGATTTTTCTCGCTAAAGCGGAATTCTCTTCGCTACCAAGATCGAGTATTACTATCATGTCTTGTTTCATTGTTTCCTCCGTATTAAATGTTTAAAAATTTATTAAATTCGGCTTTAAGTGACTCTAAATCCGAATTATTTACTATATAATAGTCCGCAATTGCAATAGGACCGCCTTTTGCAAGGTTTTCAATCTCCGAGTGGTCACGGCTAACGGCTTCTTCCCTCGTTAAAGGTCTTATCTCTCTCGTGGATAATCTTTTGTAACGAAGTTCGCTGTTAGTTGCAATGGCAACTACGGTAAGGTTATCCCCAAACTCGTTTTTCAAAACTTTGTATTCTTCCCAAGAATAAAGACCGTCTAAAATCACGTTGTTGCTTTTAGCCGTTTCACGGATTTCGTCCACCAAAAGTATAGCGAAAGCGGCTTGACCGTAGGTCGCGCGAAGTTCTTCACGGATAGCGCGCTCGTTTTTCTCCGAGCGTTCCAAACCTCTTTTTGCAAGTTCCTTCATAGTAACTCCGCCGAAATAAATCTTTTTCCAACCGATTTCCACAAACATATCGGACACAACGGACTTACCCGAACCGCACATACCAACGAGAGCAACGATTTTACCCATATATAAATTCTCCCACTTAACTTATTATTAGTATTTTAGCATATTTTCGCTATATTTGTAAATTATTTTAATATATCGCGCAAAAAAAAATGAAAAAGTCTATTTTTCCCAAAATGCGCGAAAAATGGCGGTATATAATAAAAATGATTGACGAAAATATCAATATACTATATAATAAACGGGTACAAAAGAATCAGGAGCAAAAATGAAAAAGGCTGTTTTAATTATTACTCTTCTTGCGCTTTTTATATCCATTTTTGGTTGTGGAAGTCCAACGGAAGATTTTCGCTCGGCGTTTATAAGCGCCGGCTATGTAGAAGTAGAAGACTTTTCTTTATCAGAACAAATTTCCACCCACGAACACGTTGAAGAAGAACTCGTGTTTGCGCCAAACGGAGACAATTACAATAAGTTAGCAATTTATAAGTTCTCATCCGCTGACAAACTCAAATCCGCAATATTTGAAAACAAAAGTTTTGTAAATCATATTGACGGACTAACGGGCGAAACCCCCGACGAACTTTATAATAACGCTGTGGAAAAAGGTTTCGTAAAAGAAAATTATTTACTTTTATTCATATCCATCTCCCCCGTTAAAAAAGCGGAATTTATCAGAATATTTTCATCTGTTAATCTATAACGATTAACTAAACTGTCAGTTTTTGACACTTTTACAAAAAACAAAGAGCAAATTCATAGAATTTGCTCTTTTCTTTTTTATTTAAACGATTAAAAAGGTGTTTCCGCCAAATACGGCTATAAGTAAAGCGTACATGATAGGAATAGATATTACGCAAAGTGTGTGCGATATCATAGCCATTGACGCCCCCGTTTTGGGATCTCCGCCGTACGCTTCGGG
>JAZSRG010000096.1:0-2621 GCA_045538365.1 Clostridia bacterium | reverse complement strand
GTCTTCCTAAGACCGCTTGGCCTCCGACTTCCTTGGATAAAGGCGTTTGCCGAGTCACTGTCTTCCGTGATTATAGCATCGCTGTGCTTGGTGCTATAAGTGTTGATATGCTCGATTGCATCCTTCACACCGTTTATTACTTTTACGCTCAAAGCGTAGTCTAAGTACTCCGTATAATATCCTTCGTCCGAGATTAAAACCGTTTCGGGATAAATTTCTTGAGTTCTTTTATCTCCAAAAACTTTAATTTGTTTTTCTTCTTTCATTTCTCCCAAAACTTTGGGCAAAAACTCCCCTGCAATCTCACTATCCACCAACAAAGTTTCAAGCGCGTTGCACACGGACGGTCTTTGAAGTTTAGCGTTCTTAACGATTTCCTTTGCTTTTTCAAGGTTAGCCGTTTTTTCAACGTAGGTATGGCAAACACCGCCTGCCGAACAAATTACGGGAATTTTGGTGTTTGAGAGAATATACTCTTTGAGTTTTTCTCCACCCCTTGGGATAATGACGTCCACGTCTTTGTCTGCTTTAAGTAAAACTGCGGTGGACTCACGGGTTTCGTCGTCAATGAATTGAACGACTTCGCTCATATCTCCCAAAGCGTCTTTTACAACCTTTGCCAAAGCGCGGTTTGTGTAAATCGCATCCTTTCCGCCACGAAGAACGACTGCGTTACCCGACTTTATGCATAAAGTTGCAACGTCTATGGTTACGTTCGGTCTTGCTTCGTAAATAACGCCGATTACACCGATAGGCACGCTTTTTCTAATAATTTGAAGTCCGTCTTTTTGGGTATGCGAAGACAATACTCTACCAACGGGATCGGGTAAAGATATTAAGTCCCTTACCCCGTCCGCCATACGAGCAATTCTGTCGTTAGTCAAAAGCAATCTATCACGCATAACGGGGGAAAGGTTTTGTCCTTTTTCCATATCAATAGCGTTTTGTGACAAAATATATTCGGTATTTTCTTGAACTGCGTCCGCAATCAAAGAAAGCAACTCGTTTCTTTTATCAATATTCGTGATAGACAAAGCAACAGATGCTTTTCTCGCGCTACTGCAAAGACTTAAAACGTCCATTATTCTTCGTCCTCTTCAGGAAGAACGGCGTTGTGATATACGTTTTGAACGTCGTCGTTTTCTTCAAATCTATCAATCATTTTAAGGATAGTTAATACTTGGTCGGGGGTAGGTTCAACGGTATTTTCGGGAATCATATCAACGTTTGCGGTCAAAATCTCTACCTTTCCGTCCAAAAATTCTTTTACGGTCATAAGGTCGTTAGGCGCGGTGTAAACTTCGAAAACGTCGTCGGATGCCACTACGTCGTCTGCGCCTGCCTCTATTGCAAGTTCAAACAAAGCGTCTTCCGTCGTGCTTTGTCCGTCAACGATTATGATACCCTTTCTTTGGAAAAGATAGGATACGCAACCGGTTGAACCCATAGAACCGCCGTGCTTATCGAAAATGTGACGAACGTCACCTGCGGTTCGGTTTTTGTTATCAGTCAAAGTTTCAACGATAAACGCCGTTCCGCCAACGCCGTATCCTTCGTAAGTGATAGATTCGTAGTTGATGTTTCCAAGTTCGCCTGATGCTTTTTTAATACTTCTTTGAATATTATCATTAGGCATATTTGCTTGTTTTGCTTTCATTATAACTGCGCGAAGAGTGGAGTTACTTGCAGGGTCCGCTCCGCCTGCTTTAACAGCAATTGCAATTTCACGACCGATTTTGGTAAACACGTTTGCGCGCGCTGCGTCTGATTTGCCTTTTTTGTGCTTAATATTCGCCCATTTGCTATGTCCTGACATAATTTCATCTCCTATTTAGAAAAATTTATAACGTACATTGCCGTGCATGCGCTAACGGCAGCGTTAAGGGATTCGGTATCGTCCACCATAGGTAAACACAATACCCCGTCTGAATTTTTACGAGTAAACTCCGATACTCCTCTCGCTTCGCTTCCAACGACTAAAGCGCAAGGCTTGTTAGTTTTTTCACTAAAAACGTCTTTCCCGCCCATATCCAAAGAATAAATAGTATAATTCTTTTCTTTCAAAGCGCTAAAAACTTCTTCGTGCGTGCCGACGTTTAAATTAGTTCTAAAAACACCGCCCATAGACGACCTTACGACTTTAGGAGCAAAACAGTCCGCGCAGTTTATAAGATAAACGTCACGAAAGCCCGTTGCGCCCGCCGTCCTAATAATAGTACCCACGTTTCCGGGATCAGATACGCCGTCTAAAACGATAGCGTTACCGCATTTTGGCGGTTTTACAGTCGTATCGGGTTTTTCAAATACTCCAAGCACGCCTTGAGGGGACTTCGTGTCGCTCATTTTCTCAAACGCCTCACGGCTTACGGAGTAAACTGGACAAAACTTTTCAAATTCACGGCCAATGTCTTCGTGTTCTTTGGTTATAAAAAGTTCCAAAGGCTTTTTAGGCGCGTCCAAAACCACCCTTACGCCTTCGGCGACAAAGGTATTACTTTCCGCTCGGGAAGAAGTTTGTTTTAAACTTGCTACCCATTTTATTCGTGAATTTGAAACAGATTTGATAAATTCCATATTAGTGCAAAGCCTCCGCGTATCGGAGGCTTATTTCGCCTTTAAGG
>JAZSRG010000062.1:0-2802 GCA_045538365.1 Clostridia bacterium | reverse complement strand
AAATTATAGAAAGAATAGAAGCAAGAATCTTTTTAGTGGGATAATTGTATCCTTTTTGCATAGTCTAATTTAGGATGAACTTGATAAAATGCGAATTCCACCTAAATTAGGCGATAAAGATTCTTTTGATTCTATTTCGATTTGTTTGGCGACAATTGGAGTTTGCGTTTTAGTGCGCTAACTCTGTTGGCGCACTTTTTAATTAATGTGTCAGAGTCTTTAAATACAAGGAGTAGGAAAAATGTGGAGAAAAAAACCAACTAATGAAGACGTAGGAAAGTTTATTGAAGATACGGTTGAAAAAATCCGTAGTGAAATGTGGCGTGATTTTGTAATCGCTCAAAACGATATGAAATTTGCAAAACAAGATTTTTTAGACTCTCTTGACGAAAAACAAAAAGCCTTATTTTACAAATATCAAGAGAAAAAAGAAGAGTTTTTAAGAATTGCAGGGGAATATTACAAAGTAGATAATAACCACACTTGATACTAAAAAAAGAGCAAACGCCAAAACGTTTGCTCTTTTTGTTTTAGTAAACTTTTGCCCCAAGGGCAATCATAGTTTAGCGTGATACTCCGTTAAGAGTATCACGCTAAATAGTCGGGTTTGGTTTTAGATTGCAGGTTGTTCTGCAAGGGCTTTTTCTTCTTCGGCTTTTAAAATTGCTTTTTTGTCGCGTCTGCCGATAGATACGACTATTTGCATAGTAATGGTTACGAGTACCATAATTATAGCGAAAACTATAAAGGGTACGTTGTAGTTTCCAAAGATATCGAAACAAAGGTTTGCAAAAGGCGAGCCGAGCGCAAAACCAAACGCGCTTGCAGATACGTATAAGCCTACGACTTTGTCGAAACTTTTGTTTCCAAAAAGTTCGCTTGCAAAGAGTGGGAGCATAACCGTTTCTAAAGGTATTGCGATTGCGCTAAATACCATTCTAACGGTAGCAATAGTTTGACCTAACGGGGTGTTGTCTAATATAACTAAACCGATAATGGATATAAAAGATGAAACAAAACAAATGTTCATAGTTATCTTTATACCAAATCTATCGTACAAAAAGCCCATTAAGAATTTGCTACCCAAAAGGCACAAACTACTCAAAGTTAAAAGGTTTGCTACGAATTGTTTGTCAAAGCCCAAGTCGTACATATGCGGTGTTGCTATACCGCTTAATCCTTGAAGAGCCATACCCGTTAGCATCATACAAACGAGAGATACGTAGAAATAAGGTTTTTTGCTTGCTTGCTTAAATTCCATACCAACCCAACCCGTTCCACGAACTTTACGTTTTTTATGTAAGGGTAAGGATTCAAGCGTTGCGCCCTTCGGCTTTTCGCGGAAGAATATAATTATAAGGGCAAGCATTACCGCTAAAATTATAGTGATAAGTTTGTACGAATCACGGAAACCGAAAGGATTGCCTTCTTGGAAAATGATAGGGGATATAATTTGGGCTGCAACCGCACCGCCAAGTCCGTTAGCCGCAAGTACCGCGCCCGTTATAGCGCCTTTGTTTTTGTGACACCATCTATTGATAACGACGCTTACCATAGTAGTGCCCGTCCAAGAAAAGCCTACGCCTAAAAGGATGCCGCCTATATAGAACATCCACAATTCGTCTGCAATCGAGTTGATAACGGAAAAACCTATAAGGCACAAAAATCCTGCGCACATAAGTTTTTTCGTGCCGAATTTATTAACGAGCAAGCCGAAAAATAGGTTTATAATCGTAGTCGTTACGTAACGAAAAGTGTCGTTTAGAGAAAACGCTCCACGAGGGATATCAAGGGCGTCGGTTATGGCGTTTAAATACATAGTTCTGTTACTCGAGCAAAAGCCAAGGCTTAAGCAAACGGATAAAAAGCATAAAACAACTATTACCCACGAGTAGTCGAACCTACTTTTTTTCTGTGTTTCTTCCATTTTGTGCTCCTAAAAAATTGTTAACGCTATTATTATATCAAAAGAGAACAAAAATGAAAATAGAAAGAATAAAACTATATGGAAAAAAACGAACAAAAAGTTGATTTTTTATTGTGGTTATGCTAAAATAAAATTTAGAAATTGTTTGAAAAATTGGCAAAAAAAACCAAAAGGCAGGGAAACCCCATGTTTGATTATATGGAAAACTTAAAAATAGTTTCGTCTTTTCATAAAGAAGGCAAACCGTATTCACGAATAGAGAATAGAGCGTATCACGGATTTATTATAAAAATCAAGGGTAGTTCGGAATACGTTTTTCAAGATAAGCGCTTGACTTTGAAAGAAGGCGAAATGATATTTTTGCCCAAAGGCGCGACTTATGAAAATAGGTTGACGAGCGACGGACAAAATTTGTACACGTCTATAAACTTTTTTGCCGACCATGCGCCCCTTGAACCCAAAGTTTTTCAAATAGATAATTTTTATGGAGCGCAGTATATATATCAAAGTTTTTCCGAAATGTGGAATTTCGGTATGGTGTCCGATAAATATAAATGCACGTCAATTTTTTACGAATTAATTTCATATATTTCAAGAATAGAGCACATGGACAACTCGGACAAAAAGAAATATCATATAATAGAGCCTGCTATTAAGTACTTAAAAAAGCACGTTTACGACACCACGCTTAAAATCAATAGACTGCACTTGGCGTGCGGTGTATCGGATACCTATTTTAGGAAGATTTTCGTGTCCATTTTTAATATGACGCCCCAAGAATACCTTGTTGAAACAAGGTTGTCGTACGCAAAGAGTATAATTGAGAGCGGGGACTTTGAAACGATAGCCGAAGTTGCAGAACTGTCGGGATATAG
>JAZSRG010000145.1:0-1940 GCA_045538365.1 Clostridia bacterium | reverse complement strand
TTTATGCTATAATTAACTTATGAGTGAAAGCATTTTAAGAGAAAAAGCAAAAGAATTTGCTAAAAATATTGTTTTTCTTACTAGAGAAATTAAATCCAAGAACAAAGAGAGTGTTTTAACTAATCAACTTTTACGTTCGGGAACAAGCATTGGCGCAAATATCCACGAAGCACAATATGCTCAAGGAACGGCTGACTTTATTTCAAAACTTGAAATTGCATTAAAAGAGTGCTTTGAAAGTGAATATTGGTTAGAATTACTTTTTGAAACAGGATATTTAGAAGAAACTCAATACAAAAAACTTAATAACGATTGTGGTGTTATAAGAAAAATGTTAATTTCATCGTGCAAAACGTTAAAAGAGAAAAAATAATCGAAACTCGACTTATAAAAGTCGAGTTTTTTAATTATCATATTTAAAGTCCTACAAAACATACTGTTTTGTCTTAATTATTCCACTTTTTCGCAAACTTTACATTTGCCGTTTTCGTAATCGTGATAGCCGTAATCGTACGTTGCTCTACAATAATCACATCTTTTCTTGTGTGTGGTAGAGTCTATTTGCCAACCGTCTTCAGATACGTGCGCGTTTTCGTCCAAGGGGGACAAAATAGTTTTTTCTTTGTTGCACTCCGCGCACTTGTAAACGGTTTTTCCACCCGTCAAACAAGTAGGACTTTTTTGAGAAAGTATTTCGTATTCGTGAACGTGACCGCCCCAAACTATATCCCCTTTTATAGTACCCGTCAAGTCACTGCACCAGTCAGCATCCCAGCCTGCGGGTTTTGCGCTTGCGTTTAAGGTTACAAAGTTCAAACTACCGCAATCGGCAAAAACGTATTTACCCATAGTGGTAACGCTTGTGGGGATAATAGCAATTTCTATTTTAGAGCCACGGAAAGCGTTACTCTCTATCTCAACTACCGTGTCAGGAATAGTAATTCTTTTAATTCCGCTAAAAGAAAACGCTCCGTCGCAAATCTTTTTTGTGCTACCTAAAAACTCAATTTCGGAAAGATAAGTCGCTCCCGCGAAAAGATTTTTAGAGAGTTCTTCCACGCCGTTTTGAATAGTGGCTTTTCTAACTCCGCTACCTAAATACACGTTTTCCCCGTACTCTACTCCACTCAAAATAGTGGTTTCTTTGAGTTCTTTGCACTCCAAAAACGCGCGATTTCCTATCTCTATAACCGTGTTCGGGATAGATACGCTCTTAATCGCAGTCCCCGAAAACGCTCCGTCCGCAATTTTTACAACTTTTTTACCGTCCACTGTATCGGGCACAACTATATCGGTATCCGTACACGCGCCCAAGCCTACTAAAACAGCCGTGTCGCCTGCAAACTCAAACTCTAAACCCGTGCTTGCGCTCGCTCCGCAACCAACTATAGCAAAAGCAAGGGTGCAAATTATCAAAACAATTAAAATTACACTGCTTTTTTTCATCTTTTCACCGTTAGTTTTCGTTAAAATATTCGTTTTTTATATTTAGATAATCGTTATAAACCATATCTATTATTTCGTCGTCGTCAACCATTTCATACTCTTTACTGCCGTCTTCTTTTTCTATGACTTCATATACCGCTATTCCGTCATTTTCTTCTTGTCCAACGATTTTCATTACCGCAAACGTTCCTTCTTCATAATTTACCGTTGCTACAGTCTCTAAAGTAACGTCGTTTCCGTCCGCGTCTTGAGTTTCATGATAGTTATCATTGCAATACTCTAAAATTTCGTCCACTAAATCGTCGTCCGTTATGATTTGATAATTTTCTTCCCCGTCTTCTACTATGAGTTCAGCAACAAAGACTGCGTTTTCCTCCATATCGTCCGGCTTAACTATAGGTTGCATAATTGCATATTTATGATTTTTATAATTCGGTCTTACGAGTACTTTAAAATCAACGGCTTCCCCGTTAGCATCTAAAAAAGTCAAAACG
>JAZSRG010000199.1:0-2286 GCA_045538365.1 Clostridia bacterium | reverse complement strand
GGAATTTACCCTTAAAGCACCCTGTGAACGTAGCCTATGAGGCGGCTACCGATGATATCGGCGAATTTAATATAATAGATCCCTTCCATTTAGAAGCGTATAATACGACGACGGTTAACTATAACCGTGACGTTGAAGTATTCCCCGTAGTAAAGACTATTTTGGAAAAAATTATGGGCGAAGAATTATATCGTTCCCCAACTGACATGGGAGTAAATATGGCGGGATATTGCATTTCTGACGACGAAGAAGTAAGAAATGCCGCAAAACAAGAAATTATCCGCCGTTACTTTAAAATTAACTGCGATTATAAGCAAGGTCTTGTATCAAAAGACGCGGCTCAAAGAGCGACTATGCTTATGAACGAACTCAAAATCGTTCCGACTGATAGAGCAGTAGTTGCTCCTGCAAGAGCAAAAGCCGAACTCAAAGGAGTGCCTGCTATGGCTCTTCAAACAAAAGACGGAGATATTGTTACGGGCAGACAAAGCGAACAAATGCAACCGTCTGCTAGTCTTGTATTAAACACCTTAAAACATTTGTGCGGATTAAGTGACGACATTATGTTGATAACCCCTGCCGTTATGGATACTATTATGAAATTAAAACGCGAAGCCATGGGTAACGCGAGATATAGATTGACTATGGAAGACGCGTTGATAGCGGTATCGATATCGGCTGCAAATGATTCTACAACTGCAAAAGCCTTGGAAAAAGTAGAAGAATTAAGGGGCTTAGAAGTACACTCAACGGTTATGTTATCCGCAAACGAAGAAAATACGTTAAGAAGAATGAAAATGAACGTATCGGCAGACGCAGAGTTTGCATCAAAAGAACTCTTTGAGCAATAAGGAGATATAAGTGCGCGAAGGATTACAATCTTTATTAAATGACGTAAAACAAAAAACTTCACTTGACGTTACTATCTATGATTTTTTAGGCGAAATCGTAGCAAATACAAGTGACGTTCCTTTTTCGTACAAAAATATTAAACTTCAAGACTACGTTGACGGCGTTTTAAAGGACGAAAAGGCTAATCTTACTCATTTTTTAATCAATATTCGCGCGGACGCGCAACCTTTGCACGGCATAATTTCAGGCGCGGATAATATGTCCGGAAATTACGCGTATATGGTTTCGTCCATTATTGAAAACGCTTTTGGAAATTTTAATTCCGATATTACCAAAAACGACGCATTACAAGCCGTTTTGTTGGGAAAATCAAGCACGGCGGAAACTAAAATTATAAAGTCAAAACACGCTATACCCGACGGAGAGTATTATTTATTTGCTTTGGGCGTAAACGAAGAAAACGTAGGCGAAGTTTTAAATTTTCTTAACTCTTTTTCAACGAGCGAACACGACGTTGGCTTATTTTTACAAGACGGAGTTATTGCCTATATAAAATACGTAGATTTCGGGGAAGATAAAATCACACCGAACGACTTGGCGCTTATGCTTTTTGAGAATATCCGCGACGAATTGTCTATTGACCTTAAAATTTGTTGGGGCAAAGTGGCAAACAAAGTGGAAGAATTTAGAGAAAGTTTCCGTCAAGCGTTGCACGGGTTAAAGTTAGGAGATTACTTTGGCTATCCCAGCAAAGTTTTTTCATACAAAGAGTTTCTAATCGTTAATTTGATTGAAGAATTACCCGAGAGCGTATTGAATAGTTTTTCGGCTAAAATGTTGGACGAAAAAACTTTGTCAATTTTAAACGACAAGGATATGACGGGTACTGCCGAAGTGTTTATGAACCACTCCTTAAACGTGTCTGAAACGGCAAGAAGTTTGTATATTCACCGCAATACTTTGATGTATAGATTGGACAAAATCGAGCGTGATACGGGACTTAATATTCGAGTATTTTCCGACGCTTTGACTTTTAGATTGCTTGAAATTATATATAAAATGGGAAAATCTTCAAAATGAGATTAAAAAACAAAGGTCAATCAACTGACCAAACCCCTAAAGTTTTTGGATATAAACGAGATATAGGTATGACCATAGATACCGCGAAAAAGCCTTTACTTTATCAAGTATTGGCTATTTTGTTATGTCTGTCCCTTATCTTCGTAGGATTTTTGACGGGCGTTTTGACGGAGAAAAGTAAAACTGCGCAAATGCTTGAATCTAACAAGTTTTTGTTTGATTTAGCCGAGTTTATAAAAAAGAATTATTACAAGGACGTAACGGACGAACAACTTACTTGGTACGCCGCCCAAGGTATGGTGGCGGGACTTGATAAATATTCCGTCATTTACGAAGAAGACACGTCGAGCGGGG
>JAZSRG010000166.1:0-6342 GCA_045538365.1 Clostridia bacterium | reverse complement strand
ATAAGGTTAAGTAGTAAGTAAATTACGCCGGCTATGTAACAATTTATAAATCCTACCCCTGCAAGCACGGCTAATACTATACTTAAGACAAAATTAAGTATTATAGCAAACTTGATTTTTGAGAATACTCTACGCAAAATTTTGAGCGCAAAAGGTAGATTTGCTACGTTTTCTTTGCTTGATACTATATCAGCGCTCACTTGACAATCATCACTAACGCACATTAAAAAATCCGCGCCTAATCTATCAGCATTTTTAGTGATAAACAAGGTATCTCCGTTATTTATAATTTTTGCGCTAACTATTCTATATTCTTTATCTTTTTGTGTTAAGTCGCCGTAAGCCTCTCCCACTCCTAATTCGTACTGCACGGATTTAATTTGTGAAGAAGAGTTTGATGACAAGAGAACAGTTTTTCTTTTTTGCGACTTAATTCCGTCCACAACTTTTTTAGCAAAATCTTTTGTTTTTACCCCAAAAAGTATAGCGCCTACAACCAACCCGTTTTCCACTACGAAAAGCACTTTATACGTCGTGCGCACGATACTTGAAACGTCGTAATTATAGTTATCAGCCAAATATCTTGGATCACAAACTTCTATTATACTGTTTCCTATCGTGCCCTTTGCTCCGCCTTCAAAAACTTGATTTTCTGAAACTGATAATTTAGCATTACACTTTTCAGATAGCGCGCGAGCGTACGAATCGTCTTTTTGGTAAACTGCGGTTGCAAGGCACAAAACGTCCTTTTTATCTTTATCAAAACCAAGCACTTTTTCTACCACGTAGTTGTCGTCAACTAAAACGTCTTCATCAAATACAACGGTTTTGATATCTACTAATTTTTCCGCTTGAGATATATCGGTATATAAAACACCGCTTTTCTTTGCTCTTTTTCTTGCAAAACACACAAAAAATACACTGCTGAGTGAAATAGCCGTCGGCGTGAAAACGACAAGGGTATAAATCGTTCTTTCAATGCACACAATTATTTCGTTTTGCAAAACTAAATAATTTACGCAAAATACCGCGCCACTTAACAGTATCCCAACTATTGATAGCGCGTTACACACCTTTTTAGTTGAGCGTACTTTCTTGATTTTTTTACTATTTATATCAAACTCTGACCTTGAAAATATTTCGTTTTGAATAAAATATACGACGTTTGATATTATAGCGAATATTGCGGATATAAAAAACCAGTTTTTATCACTATTTATCACGTTTAACGCAACCAATACACCCAAAGCGCAAGTTCCAAGAATTGCTAAACTCATCAAAAAGTCTGAACTCAGACTTCCCTTTTTTAGGTATAAAATTGCATTTTTGATAGTGGTATATCCACACACCAACACCACGAACACCGCAGGATCTACTATACTTCCTACACCATCATTCACGCCTATCGGTTTCATAGCGCTTAAGACAACGCAAGCAACCGCTATTGCTATCAGTATTAAACTATCTAAACGAAAACTTGAATAACTTTTGTCTTTTTCAACGTCTTGAATAATTTCTTTACGTTTTTTATCCATCTTTTAACCTTACTCTTCGGGTGGTGGCGTTAAACCTTCAATTCCGTCGTCTAAAACTTCAAAATTGCCGTTCGCATAATCAAAGCCTTCCGTTATACTACTTGCAACGTTATCAACGACCGCTCCAAAATCAGCGTTTTCTTGTTCTTCGCCCATTTCTTTAGCCTTTTTGCTTTGCATAATTTTTTCTCTTTGCGCTTCCGTCATAGTTTCAAATCTAACTTCAGAGCCTACGAAGTTAAGTTTGATTTTTCCACCCGACTCACCGTTTCTGTGTTTTGCTATATGCAAATCTACTACTATGTTGTTATCTTCTTCACTTGACGCTTCTTTATCTTTTGCTAAGAACAATACGATATCGGCGTCTTGCTCGATTGAGCCTGATTCTCTCAAGTCGCTAAGCAAAGGTTCTTTGTCTTTTCTATCAACTTTTTCAATACTACGCGACATCTGTGACAAAAGAATAACGGGAACGTCAAGTTCACGAGCCAAAAGTTTCATTTGACGGCTCATAGTAGAAACTTCGTTTTGACGGTTTTCCGACTTCTCTCCCAAAGACATAAGTTGCAAGTAGTCAACTATAACGAGATCAAGTTTACTGTCTTGGCATATTCTACGACATTTACTAAGTATCCCCATAGGATTGGTATTTGCCGTATCGTCAATGTATATTCTTGCTTCGCTAAGTTTTTTATGCGTTTCAACCAATCTTTTCGTTTCGGGGGCTGTGAGTTGACCTGATTTTATATTGTTCATCTTAATTCCACCGACAGAACAATACATTCTTTGAACAAGTTCTTCCCCGCTCATTTCAAGGTTAAAAATAGCAACTTTGGCGTTAGTTTTAGCATCAAGCGCCGCGTTGGTTGCAATATTTAAAGCGAAAGCCGTTTTTCCTACACCGGGACGGGCTGCAAGAATAATAAGGTTTGACCTTTGTAAACCGTTAGTTATTGCATCAAAATATCTAAAGCCCGTTTGTAATCCACGCTTGGAATCACGGTTTATACAACGTTGCTCTATATCGCTAAGCGTACGGCCGGAAACTTCAGCAATAGGACGAAGCGTTCCTTTTTGTTTTTCCGCAGTTATATCGTATATGGTTTTTTCCGCGAAATTGCTTGCATTATCCGCTTCGGGATTTTCGTAAATGTGAGAAATTATATTAGTTGCGCCTTTGATTAAGTTACGGAGAGTGGAATCTCTTTTTACAATATCTATGTAATGAGAATAATTGGCAGCAGACGGCAAAATATTAGTTAATTGAGTTACGTAACTAATACCGCCAACGTTTTCTATAGTTGCATCTTCTTCAAGTTGTCCTGTTAACGTTATAAAGTCAATAGGCGTGCTCTTAACGTAGAGTTTGCTCATTGCCTTAAATATCATTTGGTGAGATTCCGAATAAAAATCAACGTCTTTAAGCGAAGTCAAAACAGCGCCCGCAGCATCGTTGTCGAGCAATACGCAACCTAATACGCATTGTTCCGCTTCAAGATTGTACGGGAGTTTTCTTGCTACGTCTTGTCCAAGTGATTGGGACGATTTACTTTGTTTTCTTTCTGCCATTTCCTTTCTCCTTCTTGTTTTTCTTAATCAAAAGGTAACCTAAACCTACTATTCCTATTCCAAGCGCTATTGCTAATCCATACCAACCTGCTACGTTTGGCACGGTTTGTTTTATAATCATAGTGCCTTCTACGGCTTGCACCGCGTTCCACGTCCACTCGTGTACGTAAAGTCCGTTTTCAACGTATCTATCCACCGTTGAATTACTTTCTACCGATTTATAAGCCGTTTTGTATTTATAACTATATATCACGTCTTCCAAAATACTTTTATCAACGTTTGGGAATTCTTCTTCAAGAACTTTTTCAACGTTTCCGCTTATAAGTATTTCTTTAAACGGTGTACCCGACTGACTTTCGTGATATATAAAGAATGAATCTTGCGGTACGTTTTCGTCAGAGTTCGAATCACTACCAAGCGCGTTATAAAACTCTTCTCGCGTTTCGTAATACTTTTCACCCACGATTTTTGCTCCGTCGTCCAAAGTTATATCGTATCCGTTATTTTCCATAACAGATTTTATATACTCTTTAACACCCACAAGAGTGTATCCGCTGCCCTCTATCTCCGTTTCACTCAATTCAAATATAATTTTGTCCGTAACGGACGAATTTTTATTAAAACTTCTTTCTGCAGTGATTTTAGCGCAACCGCAAAAAGTGAAACAAACCAAAAGGACTAATAATACTAATATCTTTTTCATTAAAATTCCTTTTTAAGTTCATCGAGCGCCCATTTAAAATCGTTAAGCGCAAAATCAAAACTGCTCTTTTGAGTTAAGTCCACCCCTGCAAGGCGCAAAATATCTAAAGGAGCCATTGAACCGCCTGCCGATAAAAATTTCTTATATCCTGCAAGGCTTTCAGGATTTTCAAGTATCTTGGACGCTATGTTTACCGCGCTTATCATACCAGTTGAGTATTTATACACGTAAAATGCTCTATAAAAATGCGGTATTCTCGCCCACTCTAAAGAAATCAATTCGTCGTGGCGAACAGCTTTTCCGTAATACTTTTTGTTTAGTGATAAATAGTAATCGGATAAAACTTCGGGTGTTAAAGTTTGGTCACTCTCAACAAGTCCGTGCGCAAATTTCTCAAACTCTGAAAACATAGTTTGACGGAAAACCGTAGTTCTAAACATATCAAGATAATAAGACAAAAGATATTTTTTGAGTTCTTTATCTTTTGTAGTCGCAAGCAAATATTTTATAAGCAATACTTCGTTAACCGTGCTTGCAATCTCCGCTACGAAAATACTGTAATCAGCGCATGCGTGCGGATTATTCTTATTTGAGTAATAGGTGTGCATTGCATGCCCCAATTCGTGCGCTATCGTAAATACGTCATGAGTCGTTTTCGTGTAATTTAGTAAAACGTATGGGTGTACGCCGTACGTTCCCCAAGAATACGCGCCACTTCTCTTGCCTTTATTTTCGTAAACGTCTATCCAACCGTCTTTAAAAGAGTGGTCAAGCAAATCAGCGTATTCATCACCCAAAGGTTTAAGCGCGGATTTTACAATACCACAAGCATCTTCATAAGACAAAGACAACTCCGCCCCTTTCACTATAGGTACGTACATATCGCACATATCCATGGTTTTGAGTCCAAGAGCCTTTTTCCTTAACGCTACGTAGTCGTGCATAAAAGGTGTATGCTCGTCAATACTTGATATTAAAGTATCGTATACGCTAAGAGCAACGTCGTCTGCGTCAAGCGCTTTTTCTATTGCGCTGTTATAATTACGGGTTTTTGCGTAAAAAACGTTTTTCTTAACGTTACCCGCGTAAGTTGCGCACACCGTATGGATATTAGATTTATAAGCGCCAAACATCAATTCAAAGGCTTTTTTACGTATCTTTTTATCACGGTTTTGCAAAAGCAAACTATAAGTTCCGTGCGTTACGGTTACTTTTTCCTGTCCAACTTTTACGTCCCCAAACTTAATATCTACGTTATCAAACATATTAAATATGTCGTGGAAATCATCAGAAAAACTGCCGATACCCGCCAACAACTTTTCTTCTTTTTGACTTAAAACGTGAGATTTGCTACGAATAAGTTCTTTTAGTGAATAAGAAAAAGGCTTTCCTTTCTCGCTGTCCGCTACCCTTAAAAGCATTTCATCAGGCAAAGAAAGAAGTTCGGGCACAACGAAAGACGACGCCGTTGAAAATTTAACGGCAAGCATTTCGATACGACCGCGCATAGAATTATATTTTTCTACCGCCCCGTCTTCATCGTGTCGCATAGTTGCATAAACGTACAATCTCTCAATCCTTTGAGATTGTTCGTCCTCTAAACATAAGCAATCTAATACGCTTTTTTCATCCACAAGTTTACCTTCAAACTGACTGATTCTGTCAGTTTCAAGGGATAAAGCCTTAAATTCGTCTTCCCATTGTTCGTCGGTTTCAAAAATATCTTCAAGTTTCCACTTGTATTCTTTAGAAATATCCGCTCTATTCTTAACAGCCATGTTGCCTCCGTTTACGCTCTTTTCTTTCTCTTTTTCTTTTTATCGCCAAAAAGAACTACGTCCATACCGATATGCTCTTCCATTCGCTTTATCAAAACGTCTATTTCGTCTTGAGAAACAGATTGCTTTTGTAAAATCTCATAAGCGCTCAATACGTTTCCGCACGCGCAATACTTAATTTTATCTCCTATCTCTAAATCTGAAACGTCCTTTTCCGCATCAATAAGCACGCGTCCTATCTTCTCTCGTCCCTTTTCATTTACGCCTTCGTAAAATAACGCTTCGTAAAAATCTATTTCATAGTGCTTTGACGTTTCTTCCTCAACGCCTAAAAAAACCGCATCCACTGGTTTAGGATCGCCGTTTATGGTCATTTTGTAAACTTGAATATAACCTTTACACATACGGCGTGGAAGATTTATGATAAAAAGCAAACTTGAACTTGCAAGTATTGTAATAAGAATAGCCAACACGCGATGCAAAGAAGTGCTCGTTTTCCACTCAACGTTTCTATATAAAATAAAAATCGTAGCAAACAAAATAGCCCAAACCACGACAATAATTGCGATTAGCCCGTTGTAAAATCTTAATTTTTTTTCAGCCTCGAATAATTCATCATTTTCGTATAAGTTTATCATTAAACTACCTCAAGTAATACATATTACTATATAAACAATTTTCAGTATATATAATATTACCACAAACTTATAAAAAAAGAAAGATTATATACAAAAAATATTTATTTTTTTCCAAAAAA
>JAZSRG010000146.1:0-4310 GCA_045538365.1 Clostridia bacterium | reverse complement strand
TCTTCCATCATCCTTTTTCCGTCCAAAATAAAGTCCACCATATCGTTGTAGTGTGGGAAAATATTTATATCCGTCAAGCCTAAACCTTTAAAGTATCTCACGAAATTTTTGTCCAGCGCTTCCCCTTCAAGTTCGGGTGGACAATAAACGGTTTCCGCCGACATCATACTGCCCGCGCTTATGCCGATAATAACGCCGTCAAAATTCTCTAATTTTTCACGAAGACCAATGCGCTCAAAAAACTTTCTCTCCGTCGGTACGTGACCGCCACCAAGTATTATAAGGTCGGACTTTGCTATAATCTCCCCCGCTTTGTCCATATTTCTCCCGTCAAGGACATTATATTCCGCAAACGGCAAAGTTAAATCATACGACTTAAATACCAATCCTGCGTACATATCGGTAATCTCGTACGCACACTCATCACTCGCTATATAAGTGAGCGCCTTTCTTCCATTAAGATTTTTAACGATATTATCGTAAATACCGTTTTCGTTTCCAAAATTATGCGCAACTCTTACTCCACTCTCGTCATAATCGTGCGTATCCATTCTACTCGTCAAAATAACCGTTTTCATTTTTCACTCCATTAATTATTATACCACACCCCCAACAATCAGTCAATGCCAAAACAAAAAGGCAAGACCGAAGTCCTGCCTTATAGACAAAAAAACAACGAGTGTAAGTCTTTTTGACTTACACTCGTTTTGGTGCCGAAAATCGGACTTGAACCGATACGGAGTTGCCCCCGAGGGATTTTAAGTCCCTTGCGTCTGCCTATTCCGCCATTCCGGCACGTGCTTGCGACAATTATTCTATCACAAGCAAAAAATAATGTCAATTGTTTTAATTAAGTTGTTTAATCTTTTCTTGCCCTTCTTGCTCGCATTACCTTATATACAAGGTTTCGCACCATACAGCGTGGCGCAAATCTTACTGCAAAAGGTAAAATTTTGTTGGAAAGTCCGGGTATTACCACTACTCTGCCTTTCATAAGTTTCTTGTAACCAAACAAAGCCACTTTGTCGGCACGCGCTACTTTTAAGTTTTTAAAAAGACCGGATGCTTTTGCGCTTGCTGCGTCTTCAAAGCCCGTGCCCGTAGGACCGGGACAAAGTGCGCAAACTTTTACCTTGCTCTTTCTAATCTCGACTGCCAATGCTTCGGTAAAGGACAACACGAAGGCTTTGCTTGCGTAATACACGCTCATAAGCGGGCCCGGTTCAAATGCTGCGATGGATGCAACGTTTAAAATACGACCGTCGTTTTTCTCTAAAAAGTGTGGAAGATATAGTCTTGTGAGTTGGGCAAGCGTAGTTACATTTACTGAAATCATATTGTATTGTTTTTCCCAGTCGCGTTCGGAAAACTCGCCAAAGTCACCAAAACCTGCGTTATTTACAAGGACGGAAATATCTATGCCGTTTTCTTTGGTATAGTCGTACACTTTTTGCGCAGAGTCTTTTTCAGATAAGTCGCAACCAAAAACGTAGGCTTTTATACCATAATCTTTTTCTACTTCGTCTTTTAAAGCGTTGAGTTTATCCACTCCCCTTGCAACTAACACGACGTTATAACCGTCACGCGCAAAGATATGAGCAAATTGAAGACCTAAACCACTTGATGCGCCCGTAATTAGGGCGGTTTTACTTTGTTTTTCTATAATCGTTTTCATACAATTATTTTACACCTGCACTCTTTACTTGTCAACTTTGATTGACTCGTTTTGTTTAAATCCTTGTTTCTAATCAAGTACGATAAGCGCAATAAAGATAAGGGACTCTTTGCCCGTGTTTTTGATGCCGTGACCTTCGCCACTTGGCGTGTAAGTTACCATGCCTGGGCGAACGGGGACGATATTGCCGTTATCACTATATTCGCCAACGCCTGATATGATATAATAACTCTCCATTTCTCCCACGTGGGTGTGAAACTCCACTTCTTCGCCCGGTAAAAGATTGACGGATGCGAAAGTGCGGACTTTTTTATTAAAGCCCTCAAATCTATTTAAAAAATTAAGATACATTTTGTCCACACCTTGCGCGTTTTGTTCCGAGCCTACTACTTGTTCTTCAACGTATTTTATCATAATAACCTCCTATAACTACTAAATTATACAACTTTATTTTGTTAATTACAATATAAAAAAGTAAGAAAAACTTATATAAAATCAACTTATTGCGCGCCTAAACTGTGTAGGCGTTACTCCAAATTTCTCACGAAAACGTCTTGAAAAATAAAATTGGTCGCAAAAGTCTAGTCTTCTACTGATTTCGGCAATCGACACCGTTTTATCGGATAAAAGTAACTTTGCTCTCATAAAAACCATATCGTCCACGTATTTCCCAATAGTGATGCCCGTTTCTTTTAAAAATATATTGCGTAGTTTGCTTACCGACACAAAATTTGATTTTGCCAAACTTTCCACACTCAAAGATATCGTAGGATATTGTTGGATATATTTTATGACTTTAGAAACCAATTCAGAGTGTGTCTTCATTTCCCCAAAAGACAAGGAAAAACTATCTAAAAAGTCCAGCAAAGTAGAAAAAAGAACGGCGTTTAGAGTTATACCCGAAGAATAATCGGGTTTTGCAAGCACGTCGCACAAATGTGCGAAAATTTCTTCCTTGTAGTCAAGAGCGTAAATATCACTCAATCCCGACAAGACGTCGTAACCTTCTTTGTTTATAAGGGATAAGTGAAAAAAAATCTTTTCTAAAGTTTTGCACGAATAAGAGAAAACCAAGTCGGCGGGTATCATATAAACTTTGCCTTTTTGAAGTTTTACGGTCTTTTCTCCGTATCTTAACTCCCCATCTCCGTCTTTAACAAAATACAATCTCGTGTACGGACTGTGCGCGTTAACGTAAACCCAAGTATCGTCTAACAAAACGTGCTCTACTTTGTGTACGGTTATTTCCAAATTAGAAAACGTATTTTCGGAAATTTTAAACTTCATAACGATTTCTCCATATTTTTTAACGTAAAATATATTGTAAATATATGTTTTTTAATGGTATAGTGAATAAAAACACATATATTATTTTAGCAATTATATCTCGATATGTCAATTGCAAAGGAGAAAATTATGGCTGAAAACAACGGTGTAGTTAACGAAAAAGGTTTGGACGCTCAAGAGTTAGAAGAGCAATTACTCTATGAAGAACTAGAGCAATCCGTCAAAAATTATCAACGCCCGAAAGGCAAAATCTTAGAAGATAAACTCGAATGGTTTCAAGACCAAAAATTCGGGCTTATGGTACACTGGGGACTTTACAACCAAATGGGCATGAAAGAGTCTTGGCCTTTGGTTGATAGACCGTGGACAAAGTGGCAATTCAAACCCGGTACGCCCTTTATCGAAGTCAAAAAAATGTATGCCGAACTTCACAAAGGATTTCTTCCTATGCGATTTAACCCCGACGAGTGGGCGGATATTGCAAGCGACGCGGGATTTAAATACTTTTGTTTCACGACCAAACACCACGACGGATTTTGTATGTGGGACACCAAAACTACGGAATACAAAGTAACGGGAAAGGACGTTCCTTGGCGCACGCAAAAATACGCAGATATTACAAAACATTTATTCAACGCTTTCCGTGCAAAAGGTATGGGCATATCGTTGTACTTTAGTCGCGCCGACTTCGCTTGCCCGTATTATTGGGAAGAAGGATACGCCGAAAAAGACGGCACGGAAAGACTCCCCTCTTACGATATATATGAAAAACCTGAAAAATGGAAAAAGTTCCAAGATTTCGTATACTCGCAACTTGAAGAACTCGTATCTAACTACGGAAAAATAGATTGCTTATGGTACGACGGCGGTTGCGACGGCAAAGAACTCGGTCTTCCCGAAATGACGGACAAACTCCGCGAAATTCAACCCGATATGTTGGGCGTTATCCGTGCGGGCGACGGTACTTGCGAAGATATCGTTACCCCCGAATGCATATTCCCCAAGACATATCTTCCCGTACCTTGGGAAGCGTGCAGTCTTATGGGAAAACCGATTGAAGAATACGGTTGCTCGGATTATTCGTCTTGGGGCTATAACTACGACCAAGATTATTTGAGCGCAAAAGAAATAATCGACAACCTCTTAGACATCGTAGCAAAAGGCGGAAACTGGGCTTTAAATATTGGACCGCAACCCGACGGACGCTTGCCCCGTAGAGCCTTGATTTCTTTGAAAGAACTAGGGGCTTGGATGAAGATATTCGGAGATTCGATATACGCTACTCGCGCTATCGCGCCTTATAGATATAATAAATACGCATACACTCAAAAGTCGGGAGGCCCAAGCG
>JAZSRG010000057.1:0-2505 GCA_045538365.1 Clostridia bacterium | reverse complement strand
GCTACGATCCGACTTCGTTGACCCCCGCAAGGAGCGCAACGCGATCGCTGAAGCTCGCAAGCTGAACATTCCCATTGTTGCTATCGTTGATACCAACTGTGATCCCGATTTGGTTGATTACGTTATCCCCGGTAACGATGATGCTATTCGTGCTATTCAACTTATCGCATCAGTTATTGCTAACGCAGTTATCGAAGGTAGACAAGGTGAACAAGGTCTTCCCGCAGCAGCAGAAGTTGTAGAAGAAGTTGAAACCGCAGAAGAAAACGCTTAATTTTTAGGAGGATATAAAATGTTTACAAGCAAAGACGTTATGGATTTACGTGCTCGTACCGGTGTTGGTATGATGGATTGTAAAAAAGCATTAGAAGCAAGCAACGGAGATATGGATAAGGCTATCGAAATTCTTCGTGAAAAGGGAATGGCTCAATCCGCTAAACGCGCAGGCAAAATTGCTTCTCAAGGTATCGTTGATTCTTACATCCACATGGGTGGAAAAATCGGTGTTATGCTTGAAGTTAACTGCGAAACCGACTTCGTAGCTCGTTCAGATAGTTTTAAAGAACTTGCTCACAATATTTGTATGCAAATTGCAGCAGCAAAACCTGAATACGTTCGTATTGAAGAAGTTCCTGCTGAAGTTATTGAAAAAGAAAAAGAAATTCTTATGGCTCAAATCGCTCAAGATCCTGCTAATGCTAAAAAGCCTGCAAACATCATTGAAAAAATGGTTGAAGGCAGAATTAAAAAGTATTACAAAGAGAACTGCTTGATGGAGCAAGAATACGTTAAGGATAACACCAAAACTATTACTCAACTCGTAAACGAGGCTGTTGCTCAAATCGGAGAAAAAATTACCGTTAGACGTTTTACTCGTTATGAAATGGGTGAAGGACTTCAAAAGAAAGAATAAAACTTTGCTGATGAAGTTATGGAACAAGTTAATAAACTTGCTAACAAATAAGTATCGTTTCGAGGGAACACGGTTTTCGTGTTCCCTTTTTTATAAAAATTCAAGGAGGAAAACGTATGTATAAGAGAATTTTGATTAAGTTAAGCGGTGAAGCACTTGCCGGTGAAAAAGGATATGGCATTGATACTGAAGTTTTACAAAAAGTTGCTCAACAATTAGAAGACGTTTATAAGTCTGGTGTTGAAATGGGTATCATAATTGGTGCTGGAAACATTTGGCGTGGCAGACAAGGAACGAATATGGACAGAACGACGGCAGACCACATGGGAATGCTTGCAACCGTATTGAATTCTCTTGCGCTTCAAGACGTCCTTGAAAAGAGAGGAGTTCCAACGAGAGTACAAACTGCGCTCACCATTACTCGTGTTGCAGAACCTTACATTTTAAGAAAAGCAATGCGCCACTTAGAGAAAAAGAGAATCGTTATCTTTGCTTGCGGAACGGGTAACCCGTATTTCTCAACGGATACCGCTGCAGCGCTTCGCGCAGCAGAAATTGGCGCGGAAGCAATTTTGCTTGCTAAAAACGTTGACGGAATTTACGACAGCGATCCTAAGAAAAATCCTGATGCAAAGAAATTTGACGAAATCAGTTATATGCAAGTAATTGAAAAAGGATTATCAGCAATGGATACTACGGCAATTACTTTGTGTATGGAAAACAAAATACCTATCATTGCTTTCGCATTAAACGAGAAAGATAATATCTTACGCGCTTCTCAAGGCGAAAACGTTGGTACAATTATAAGATAATCGTTTTTTTACTTGAATATTCTTATAGTATTTGTTATAATAATTATATAACTGAATTGAGGTGAAAATTATGGAAATTAACACTATTGAAATGATGGAAGTTTTTGATACGTACGAAGAGAAAAGTGTAAAGACTGTAAACAATATTAAAAACGAGTTTTTATCTATTCGTGCAGGTCGTGCTAATCCCCATATTTTAGATAAAGTATTGGTTGACTATTACGGCACTCCGACTCCTATTAACCAAATGGGAAACGTAACGATAAGTGAAGCGAGAGTTCTCGTTGTATCTGTTTGGGATGCAAGCGCATTAAAAGACGTTGAAAAGGCAATAATTAATGCAAATATTGGAATTAATCCTAACAACGACGGTAAAGTTATTCGTTTGGTTTTCCCTGAACTCACGGAAGAGCGCCGTAAACAAATCGTTAAAGAAATTCGTAAAATGGCGGAAGACGCTAAAGTTGCTATTAGATCTCACAGAAGAGATGCAAATGACGCAATTAAAAAGTATAAAAAAGATAGCGTAATCACGGAAGACGATGCTACGAGATACGAAAAAGAAGTAGATAAAATTCTTAATACAAAAATCGAAGAAATCGACAAGATTTTGAAAGATAAAGAACAAGAAGTAATGAGTGTTTAATTTTATCATTTAAAACGCGCGGCGTTTGTATCGCCGTGCGTTTTTTAAATTAAGTAGGTGAATATCTTGGAAAAAGAATTAAAAATTCCTAATCATATTGGTTTTATTATGGACGGCAATGGCAGATGGGCAAA
>JAZSRG010000143.1:0-3919 GCA_045538365.1 Clostridia bacterium | reverse complement strand
GTTTCCGTCGTCGTGGGAAGGGTTTTTTAAAAGGCTGTAACACAGCCTTTTAAAAAAAGTAATAGTTAATAGTGAATAGTGAAGAAGTGTGGCAAAAATTAAAATAAAACGCCACAACTCGCGGAGCGAATATCACTTTGCGGAGCAAAATATCACTGCGAAGCAATATCACTCATAACTTAAAGTATAGTAAGCCCCGGCGCTCTGCGTTTAATTTCTTGCTTTACGCTGTCTGGAAGTGACGAGTCCGTTATAAGCACGTCTATGTCGTTAAGTGTGGAAAAAGTGAACGGCATACTTCTATTAACCTTGGTGGTATCCATAAGCATTACTCTTTTTCTTGCTTTTTTGATAACGTTAGCCTTAAACTCGTTTTCGTTCATGTGACCGCACATAAACCCGTGGTCGGGCGTAAACCCGGAGCACGCCATAAAGGCGATATCTACGTTTACGTTATCCAAAAACATTTGGGACAAACTACCGCTTGCGGACAAATTATTTTTAGAAATCACACCGCCTATCATATTAACGACGGGCATAGTTTTGCGAGACAACTCAAAAGCAATATTTATACCGTTAGTCGTTACGTAATAGTTAAGGTCGGGTAGTTCTTTTGCAAAGAAAAGCGTGGTCGAGCCACTGTCTATAAAGATAGAGTGTCCGCGCTCGGCGTACTCGACTGCTTTAACGGCAATTTCCTTTTTAAGTTCGGTATTAGAAATTGCGCGTTGAGCGTACATATCTTCTACGTTTTTGTTAAGTTCTTTAACGGACACCGCGCCCCCGCGCACACGAATAAGTATGCCTTCCGTTTCAAGGGACTGCAAATCACGGCGAAGTGTCATACTGCTAACTTCGGGATATCTTCTCGTGAGTTCGTTAAGAGAAATTCTACCCCTGTCTTCTATAAGTCTTTTTATGCTTAAAATTCTTGAATGATTCATTCTCTCACCTCGTTTTGTTATTATATCACAAAAAAAGTTATTTTGAAACAAAATTTCAAAACAAATATTTATTTTTTAACAAAAAAGGCACGAAAAGAGAACGTACCGCATATATTATAGCGAATTTGGAGGGGATATGGAGTTATTTGACGAGCAAGTTTACCAAAATTTACAAGAAGAATACGAAAAAGAATTAGGAAAACCCGAATCAGGCTTTAAACGCGCTATGCTTGGCGCAAAACCTTTTGATTTAAAGGAAAGCGAAGAAAAAATACAGGGGCGAGAGCATTTGTCTTACGCTATGGAAATAAACGATGCCTTGCTTGACAAATGCAAAAGTTACGGTGGGGAAGTCGCAAGGGTTGTGCGAAATTTGCTTATAAAAAACAAAGAACTTTTTGAGAAATTAAATTTGGACAAAAAGCAAGAATTTTGGTGCGAAGACCAAGATTTTTTCACCAAAGCAATAGAAGAACTTTGTTCGACTTTAGAAAATGCCGTTTCCCTTTACCCTATCCCCGAAGTCCAAGTACTATTATCCCGTAGTTACACGGTGTACGCCCTTATAATTTTAGGATAAAATTTTTTTAACTTGTATAATAAACCGTCATTTGGAAATATTTAAAGTATCAAGTTAAGGAGGTTTTCGTTATGGCAAAGTATATTCACACTGGCGAAAAGCCCGGTAGCGGTAACTATTCTTGCACCAACTGCGGTACTAACGTAAATTTGGGTGAACAAGATAAAATGCCACCTTGTCCTAAGTGCACTAACACGAGTTTTAGTCGCTCTTAACAAGTTTTCACAATTACGTGAAAGCCAACAAAAAAGTCCCTTTTAAAGGGACTTTTGTTTTTGCATATTTTCTAAATTAGTCTTTCTTTACGTGTACGTCGAGTTGATTGTAGGGGATTTCTATGCCTTCATTGTCAAAGGCTTTCTTTACGCTCTCAAGTACGTCAAAGTGTACCGTCCAGTAGTCCCCCGACTTTACCCACACGCGGGTTGCTATATCTATACTGCTTTGGGCGTGCGCGGATACTCTTACGAAGGGTTCTGCAGGTTCGCGGAGAACGAGTTCGTGCGCGTTTACGATATCCAAGATAATTGCTTTTGCCTTTTCAAAGTCGTTTGAGTAAGAGATAGAGAACGTAAAGTCAAGACGACGAATATCTTTTTCAGAGTAGTTTACGATAGTGCTCGTGGACAAAGTGCCGTTCGGGATATAGATAACTTTGTTATCAGGTGTACGAAGTCTTGTTTGCGTTATGCGGATATCTTCAACCGTTCCCGATTCTCCGCACGCTTCGATATAGTCGTCTATCTTAAACGGACGAGTAACTAAAAGAAGTACACCGCCTGCAAGGTTTGAAAGCGCGCCGTTTACGGCTAAACCAACGCCAACGCCAAGAGAAGCGATAAGGGCGGTAACGCCGGAGGTGTCAATACCAAGATAACCAATGAGGGCAAGCGCAATCAAAATTTTAGCGCCTATTTTAAATACGTAGATTAAAACTTTTGAAATAGTCTTATCAACGTTCTTTTTAGAGTTTTTGAGTCTTTTTTCCCATCTTCTTGCGATAAGCGTTACTATACGGAAAGAAATGAGAAGAATAACGAGCGCAATTATTATTTTTATACCCGTTTGAGATGCCCAAGTAACTATTGTGTTCCAAAGTTGTTCCCAGTTCATAAAATTTTCTCCTTTTTTATTAGGTTGCGTTTACACGCACCTTTTATTTTCAATATTATTATATACCCATATAACAAACTTGTCAAAACATATATTTGCAAAAGGCGCTGACAAAATTTCTGGTTGATTTTATTAAAAAAATAACCATTTATTGTGACAAAGCGTTGAAAATCTTTCATAAAACAACAAAATGCAACATATATTGCATTGTAGAGGTAGCCCATGAAAGATTATATTGAAAAGAGAGCAAAGGAAATAGGGGAATACGTAGTAAAAACCAAAAAAACAGTAAGAGCAGTGGCAGAAAAATTCGGTATAAGCAAAAGTACGGTGCATTTTGACCTGTCAAAACGGCTAAAACGCATAGACTACGCCTTATACCTTGAAACCAAAAAGATACTTGACCAAAACTTTTCCGAACGCCACGTCCGCGGTGGCGAGAGCACAAGGCGAAAATACAAAAAAACTACTTAAAAAAGGGAGCAAAAACTCCCTTTTTTACTTTAAAACAAAAAACCTATTGACTTTTGGGGAACAAATTAGTTAAAAAAACACAAAAAAGTTCCCTAAAAACAAAACCCCACCCCGAAATTTAATTATCGGGGTGGGGTTTGTAAATTACTCATTAAACTTTTTGTAAATTATTTTTTAAAAACGAATCTACCTTTTGAGAAGCGTGTAAGTATCAAGGGAATCACTATATTTTAATATAAGACGGTCGTTATCATATATATAAGTAAAAGTTTTAGTATCTCCATCGATATTGGTGAGTATAATTTCAGATTCTGTTATTTTATAAGTTCCCCGATCATTATCAGTCATTCTGCCATTAATGGCATGATATGTAACTTTATCATAAGTATAACTGTAATTATCTGTAAAAGTATAAGTGTGATCAATTGTGCCAAAAAGAAAAGCACTTTCATAAAACCAAGTTCCCACAAGTTTTTCTTGCACAGGCGAAGACTTTTCACAAGCGACCGTAAAAGTTAGAGAAAAAGTCAACAATAAGACTAATGCGATAAGTATTTTGCTTTTTTTCATTTTTTATCCTCCTCATAAATACAATCATTGCAAATAATGTCGCAATGAAAATTTTTGTCTGCAATAACTTTTCCAAGTTTAGTGCAAACGGTAAAGTTTTTTTCTTCTGCACAATGACGACAGATATTTTTTCCATCAGTTGTTAGTATTTCAGCATCATTGTTGCAAAAATAACATTTCATAAAAAACCCTCCTATGTAAAATTATATAAAAATTATAGTATAGAATATTCTATATG
>JAZSRG010000068.1:0-3176 GCA_045538365.1 Clostridia bacterium | reverse complement strand
TGGCTACGATCCGACTTCTTGCACTTTGCGGTATCAGGCGGCGTATATAACAACACGTTGTTCAAACTTCAAATCACCAACTTCCGTTATCACGTTGAAAGTGGCAACACTCAAACCGACGTAACGAGCGCTTTGGGAATTGGCAAAGGTAACGGCGTTGTTATAGAAAACCTTTACGACGTAGTTCGTCCTACCGTTTCCGACGACAGTGGCTCTGCAAACCGCGGACTTGCTCTCGTTGGTAACAAGAACGGCAACGCAGAAGGCGCTGCAACCTTGGTATTCAACAACTACTTCACCGCAAGCGACAGCCTTGCATTTGAAGTTGCTAACGGCGACAAATTTGAAATCGCTTTAGACTATCGTTGCGCTCAAGTAAGCAACTCCAAGATTTTGTTAAGAGAAGAAGACGTTAACTTCAAGTTCTACAAAGTTTACTTCGACGGCTCTTACGTAACCTTGGCAGGACGTAATTCTGAAAACACTGTTTGGGAAACCGTAGAAAAACGCGGATACCAAATGGATAAATTCTATATTGGAATTCGTTCTTCTTCAAGCGAAACCAAAGCGAACGCATTGTTCTTGGATAACGTAACTTACGTAAACGACGGCACGACTTACGCCTACACCTTCAATAACGGAAATATGCCCAAAGGCTTTACCGTACTTGCAGACACTCCTGCTAACGTAGCGTACGTACCCGTTGACGTATTTACCGTTAAATACGCATTGTACGACGGTACCGTATATGAAACCCAACAAGTTGGTTTCGGTATGAACGCAGTTTTACCTGAAGGCAACTGGGTAAACGAAGACGAAGCGCTTGAAAAATCTACCTTTATTGACGTAAACACCATGATTATGCTCGTAAGAGAAGGAGATAACATTGGTGGTAACTACGTATCAGTAACGAGTGGCGCTATCACTAACTACGGAACGTGGAGCGAAAACTTTGCAGTATTTGCAAAAGGCTCGAACGCAACCGTAACGGCTGACGCTCATCCTGACGGATACACCTTCAAGGGATGGCAAGTAAACGGCGAAATCGTGTCAACCAGCGCTACTTACACTTTCGCAGTTAATAGCAACGTAAAACTTATTGCTAAATATAACGTTCCTACTCACACCGTAACGGTTGTAAACGGAACTATCGACGGTATCG
The DNA here is from genome assembly GCA_045538365.1 of Clostridia bacterium. Taxonomy (GTDB): domain Bacteria; phylum Bacillota; class Clostridia; order Christensenellales; family RUG350; genus RGIG2224. Next base: position 2,014 of record JAZSRG010000068.1, on the reverse strand, counting down.
TTGACACCACTGCAAGTATTGAAGACGCTACCAAGATTACCGTTATCGCAAACTCTATCTCTGGAAAAGTATTCCAAGGCTGGTCAGACGGTACGGAAATCGTTTCTAACAACAAGACCTATTCCTTCACCGTTAAAGCGCCTGTAACCTTGACCGCAACTTATATCGACGCTTACACCGTAAACATTGATATGAGCGAAGTAGGCGGAACGGATACGAAATATATCGTTGACTCTGAAGGACACAAGGTTGCTAAACCTGACGTAAGCGACGTTGACGTAGCGCCCACCAACGCAGAACTCGGTTTCGTTACCGACGACGGCAAGGTTTGGGACTTCAACACCGACGTAATTACGAGAGATATCACTATCTACGGTAAATGGGTAGCAATCGCTGAACTTAATGAAAAAGCATGGAAGATGCAAGGTTCAGGCGGAAGCGATCCTAACTCTGCGCTTGGTAACTCCGTAGGCGTTGACCTCTCCGACGGCTCTACCTTGAATATGGAATTCGACGTATTTGATGCATCTATTGCTCAATCAAACTACAACCAATACTTCTGGATTAGAACGAATACCGATTACGGCGCTTGGTCAAACTACTGTTTCGCATATTCTAACTGGGCACACTACAGCCCGTGGCCGTATTACGGAAATATCGCAGGTGAAAACTCCACGATAAGTGATAACTGGTGTCCTGACCTTGTATTTGCTAAAGACCAAAGCGTTAAGATTTCTTACACCGCACCTACGCTTGAAAAAGACGGTTCGTTTATCATTTACACCAAGCATATCGAAGGTACGGAGTGGAACGAACTCTGTTACGTAAAAGATATTCCGTTGTCTAACGTAACCGATACGAAGAACGTATTTATGGGTATTGAAATTGAGAACGCAAGTTCTTGGTTCAATTTTATGAACTTCCGTATGTACGTAAACGATTACGAGTATAATATCCCGGCTATCGGTCTTAACGGATACTTAACCGAAACCGAAAACACTTACGTTAAACCCGTAACCTGGCAAGACGGCAGAGAATACAATATCCGCGTAAATACCGACGCAGGTGTGGACGCAGGCGGAGAATTCTCAATGTGGTTCGGTAACGGCGTAGGCGTTGACCTTGACGAAGGCGAATCCTTAACTTGGGAATTCACCATTGACTCCGTAGAATACGGTCTCTGGTACAACTGTTGGGGTGGAATTATGGTTAACTCCGGAGCATTCCCATCCGTTGATCCGTACACGAACACGATTGCAAACGGCGTAGGTTGGTATTCTAACTTCGCATTAAATACCAGCAACTATAACGGTCGTACCGCAACTGTTAACGGTGGATCAAAGGGAAGCGCAACGTTTGCAACTGGATACAACTTATTCGACCCGTACACCGACGTAACTGGTGCTTGGAACAACTCTATTGCTCCTATTATGATTAAGGTTGTATATACCTCTTATGATAAGACCAACAACGTTCCCGGTTCTATCGTTTACTACAAGAAGTTGAAGAGCGAAGGCAGTTGGACCAAGGTAACCGAAGTTACCGGTATCACCGCTGAACTCTACGACTCAATGCATATTAGTTTGTTCTATAGTTCAACTCTAAACGCAGGTGGCGCGTTCGATTTCGATATCTCTAACTTCACCTATTACACGAGTGGCTCGAAGTCAATCGTTCCTGTAATTGGAGTAGGCGGTAACGGTGTTTGCACCGGTTCATTACCCTCTTACACCGTTAAGTTTATGAACGGCTCTTCTACCGTTTCTAGCGAAACCGTACAAGAAGGAAATCTTGCAACTGCACCTGATATGAGTTCATATACCGCACCTTTGGGTGGTGTATATGCTTGGGTAGATGAAAGTGGTAACGTGTTCGACTTTGAAACGAGTATTGAAAGTGACGTGACCTTGTACTTCAAGGCAATTGCAGATCCTCAAGTTAAACAAAACACATACTCGGTTAATGTTACGTCTACAACGGAAACTTTGCACTTAATGACTTCCGTACCTGCCGA
>JAZSRG010000202.1:0-3877 GCA_045538365.1 Clostridia bacterium | reverse complement strand
GTATTATATAAAAGACGGAAAAATAGAACAATCTGCAAATTTGGGTAAAAAAGCATAAAATTTGCGTTTTACTTGTCATATATATAGATATTTGTTATAATTAAATATATGGACGGTTTAGATTTCGTATTTATATTAAATAGTGTTTTATTGGGCGTTGGTCTTGCTATGGATGCCTTTTCTGTGTCGCTCGCAAATGGTATGCACGAAAAGTGTATGAGAAAGGGCAAGGCTTTTTTGATATCTGGAACGTTTGCATTTTTCCAAGCCCTTATGCCTATGCTCGGTTGGATTTGCGTACACACCATTGTGGAAACTTTCCAGTCCTTTGAAAAGTTTATTCCATGGATAGCCTTAGTCTTGCTTGCCTTTATCGATGGCAAAATGATAGTTGACGGTATTAAGTGCAAAGAAGAAGAGTGTTGTACCAAGGTTGGCTTGCTCGCTCTTTTAGTGCAAGGGATAGCGACGAGTATAGACGCGCTCTCCGTTGGCTTTACGATAGCAAACTACGATTTTCTTTTAGCCTTAATTTCGGCTTTAATTATAGCCTTGGTTACCTTTGCAATTTGTATGGGCGGGGTGTATATAGGTAAAACTTTCGGTATGAAGTTTTCAAACAAAGCAACTCTCGTTGGTGGTATAATACTCGTGCTTATAGGCATAGAAATATTCGTAACAGGTATTATTTAAGGAGTAGTATTATGAATTTTGCAGAAATAAAGAACAATCTTGAAAAACTCGGATACAAGGTTTCGTGCTTTGAAACGGGGGCTGACGCAAGCGAATATTTGACTCGTGAGATAAAAAACACGTCCGTTGGTATTTGTGGAAGTATAACGGTGGAAGAACTCGGCTTGTACGAAAAGTTATCTGAAAATAATTCGGTTTTTTGGCATTGGAGAGTGCCACAAGGGGAAACGCCCGACGACGTTCGCGCGGATATTGCAAAATGCGACGTTTTTCTCTCGTCTGTTAACGGTATTGCTGAAACGGGTGAGATAATAAATATTGACGGACGTGGGGACAGAGTTTCCAACACTTTGCACGGACACAAAAAAGTTTATTTTTTAGTTGGTAAAAATAAGATAGAAAAAGATTACGACAAAGCCTTTTACCGCGCAAGAAACGTTGCAGCGCCCTTAAACGCAAAGCGACTTCAAAGAAAAACACCGTGCGCTATAAAGGGTGATAAGTGTTATAACTGTAATTCGCCCGAGAGAATTTGCAGGGCGCTTACCGTGCTTTGGACAAAGCCTTACGGCTCGGAATATGAAGTAGTTTTAATAAATGAAGATTTAGGATATTAAAAGGGAGAAAACTTATGAAAAAGAGTGTAAAAATCATTGTAATGCTTATGTTGGTTTTTGCTTTCGTCCTTTCTTTCTCGCAAGTTGCATCAGCAGACGGTACGGCGGAAACTTTTACTCAAATGTACATAGGCGACTATGAAACGCAAACCCATTCGGGTATGGCGCATATCGTTTTTGGTTTAGTTAGCGACGATAGCGTGCCTTACGGCGTTATTGTTAAAGATTTAGAGTCCGGTCTTGAAACTTCTTACGAAGGAAAGAGCATAGGTGTGGACGGAAAATTCGGTATTGCCTTATACGGCGTGCCTGCAGGCAAAAATTTCACGGCAAAAGTTTATAGCGGTTCAACGGAAACGGGTGTTTTTGGCGTAGAAGTTCCATTTTTATCAGGTAAATCCTTATATACCGTAACTTATTTAGACGGCGACCAAGTTTATAAAACTGAAAACGTGTCCCATGGTACTTTATTGACCGCGCCCACGGAAACCCTTGAAAAAGAAGGTTATGAGTTTGACGGTTGGGATTATGATTTTGATTTGCCCGTAAACGGAGATATTACGATAAACGCGCTCTGGACTTGTGTCCACGAGTGGGATAAAGGGGTATTCGTGTCGTCCACAAAGAGCACGACTTTTACGTGCACGCAATGTGGCGAAACTAAAACGGAATTAGGTTTGGCAAACGTAGATCCTGACGTTATCGTAACCACGGCTATCCCAGATGAAGATAGTAACGAGTTTTTGTATTACAGATACAAACTCAAAATCAATAAGTCCGAAGCAAATAAATACATTTTTAGAGAAGAAACCAAGTCTTTCTATAACGCAGGCGAATACAATTTAGTTGCGCCTACTAATAGAAGTGAATTAAAATACGTTGGAACGCTCTTACCTAAAGAAATTTACGAAGCGGACTACAAGTACCCCGTTAATCAAAACCCCTTACAATCCTTTGGAAAAGGCGAGTTTAACGCAAGTACTATGAACTACAAGTTCTACAACTTTATGAGATTTATCTATATATCCACGGGCGGAAAACTTGAGTTGTCTTTTGAGTACGATACGTCCTTTATTTACTCAACGCCTAACTTGAGTTTTGCTGTACGCGGAAGATTTATCGTTGAAAAAGTTGACCCAAGTTTAACTAACCTTGACAGTCTTGCATCTTTCTTAACTCAAAACTACGTTGGCTCGTACGATTACGCTGAATTCTACGAATATTATTCTCAAAACCAATTCCAAGTATCTTTCTTGGATACTGACGACGGAACGACGGGAGTTCAAGTAGGAGATTATTCTTGGTGTGACGTAAACTCTGAAATACCCCTTATAAGCGTAGAAAAAGAAGTTACGTTCTGGGAATACTTGCTTGCAAACAATACGCAAGGACAAAGCGACGGAATGTACAATTACTAATAAGACTAACAAAAAAACACGCATTTAAAATGCGTGTTTTTTATTTTAAAAAATTATTGAATTTGTCGTTTTTGCATCCTTTTCCAACTAATAAAACCGTGCACGTCGTTTATCAAAAATACTGCAAAACAGGTGGTGACGGAGAGATAGGAGATATCGGAAATAGTTGCTATAAGCCAAAGCACAACGAGTACGACGTCGTTAAATACGTATCCTAACGCGAAGTAGGGGCTTCTTAAAAACGACAAAAATGACGCTAAAAAACTAGTTGCAACTGAAAGCGTGCTAACGAGTAAATTTGCAGTGCCTAAAACTTTAAGGATAAAATAAAAGGCGACAGTGACGATAACGGTCAAAACTATTGTTAAAAGTACGTCCTTTTTCGTTATTTTTCTAATCTCAACTTCAGCCGTGCTTTTATAAGGGTGGCGAAGCCAAGAAATAAAACAAAAGATACTTGCGGGCATACTCATACAAATATAGGTTATCATTTCGCCGAAATAATTGAGTTTAAAAGAAATTATTGCGTACAAAATAGAAAAACAAACGAAAAGTATGTGACAAATAGGATAGCCTTTTGCAATAAAAATCAAAGCGGATACACCTACGAGTCCCGAGAAAAGACTTAAAATTTCTCCGCCACCCGACAAAAAGAAGGAAACGACTATCGCAAGGGCGGAAAACAACCATAATAAATATTCACTTTTTTTAAGTTTACCTACTATTTTCATAAAACTCCATAAAAAAAGCACTCGCTACGTATCTTCTAAGACCTAACGATACGTAAACGAATGCGCTCGCATTCACTACCCGGTGGCAGATTATATTTTTATTATAACTTATAACTCGTTACAAGTCAAATAAAAAACGACAAGAAAATCTTGTCGTTTTTTGTGGAGCTACTGGCCGGACTTGAACCGGCGACCTGCTGATTACGAATCAGCTGCTCTACCGACTGAGCCACAGTAGCATAATCGAACAGGTCAATGATAATATAAAGAGAGTTTTTTGTCAAGCAAAAGTGTAAAAAAATCGTAATAAAAAAATTATTTCTCTTTTGCTATTCTTTCAACGGCAATCAAAAGTTTTTCTATATCACGCGCCGTATTGCCTGCGCCAATGCTTGCTCGTACCGTTCCTTGTTCAAGA
>JAZSRG010000169.1:0-9796 GCA_045538365.1 Clostridia bacterium | reverse complement strand
TAGAGCGTTGGTCTACGGAACCAAAGGCTAGGGATTCGAACTCCTTACGGTGCACCAAAAAACAACGACTGAGTTTAGTCGTTGTTTTTTTATTTTTATAATATTTTCAAGTTGATTTGCTGTGTATTATAAAAAATCGTTTTTAATAGAACACTTTGTATTAAAATTTATTATTTACTACCCTTTTTTAAAGCAAAGGTTTTTAAAAGCGTGATAATATATCTCGCAAGCCTTGTATAAATATTTTAATTCCACACACTCGTCGGGCGCGTGCATATTATCGACTTGCTCTGGGAAAAGAGCGCCAAACGCCACTCCGCAAGGCAAAGCGCGAGCGTACGTACCCCCACCTATTGCAATAGGCTCGGCGTTTTCGCCCATAACCGTATTATAACTATTTAACAATTCTTGTACCAAAAAATGTTCTCTGGACACGAATAACGGTTTTTGGTCTTTTCCGCTTTCTACGTATCCACTCCAACTTTGTTTAATTTTTGAAACTACTTCTTCAGCGGTCATAGTTACAGGATATCTAATATTTAGATAAATTAAGAACTCTCCGTTTACGCACTCAATTTTTCCTACGTTTTGGGTAAGTTTTCCGCTTTGAGCGTCTTCAAAGTCAATATTAAGCCCGCTTCCCCACACGTCTTCAAGTTTTTGAGCAATATAAGAATACACGCTATCTTTTTCAGATAAATATTTAATAAGTTTTATTATCGCGTTATCCCCTTTATCCGCGCGCGCGGCATGAGCGTTTTTGCCGTCCGCAAAAATTTCAACGCTTTCTCCGTCTTTTTTAACAGTAATATCTTTTGCGTTTTCAAAGTTTTCTACAGTCTTTATCTTAATTTGCGCTTTATTTGGAACGATATTTAAAGCCGTGCCACCTTGAATACTCTCTACGTTTTCGGGGGCTTTGATTTTAAGCAATACGTTTAATATACCCTTCTCTGCGTTGATTACAGGGAAATCAGCATCAGGAGAGATACCTATCTCGGGCATTTTTTCCTTGCTTAAATATCTATCAATTGATTCCCAACCGCTTTTTGCAGTCGCGCTACCCGTTTCCTCGTCACAACCAAAAATTGCTCTGATTTTACATTTCGGCGTATATCCGTCCTTTAATAGGGCGTGTATAGCGTAAAGAGCGGCAAGCATAGGTCCTTTATCGTCCAACGCTCCGCGACCGAAAATTTTGCCGTCAATCACTTCTCCACACCAAGGCGAAACAGTCCACCCGTCTCCTGGTGGCACTACGTCAACGTGTCCCAAAATACCAAAAGTTGAGTCCCCTTCGCCAAGTTCAGAAAAGCCTACGTATCCGTCTATTTCTTTGGTTTTTTCAAAACCCAACTCGCGGGAAAGATTTAAAACGTATTTTAGCGCGTCGTCAATACCTTTTCCGCACGGAGCGCCTGATAAAGGCTCGCCTTTTTCGCTCGGTATTTTTATAAATTCGCAAAGAGAGTTTTTTAATTTTTCAAAAATAGCGTTTTCCATTTGTCCTAGCCTATTATTTGTGTTATAATAACTGTATTATACTATACTAATAAAATTATTGCTACTATTTTAGGAGATTTTATATGAAAGAAGTTCGTACACGTTTTGCACCAAGCCCTACGGGATTTATGCACATTGGTAATTTAAGAACGGCGCTTTACGCATATCTTTACGCGCGCGCAAATAACGGTAAATTTATACTCCGTATAGAAGATACCGACCGTGAAAGATACGTTGAAGGCGCGGTAGATATTATATATTCTACCCTCAAAAAAGCAGGGATGAACCACGACGAAGGTCCTGACAAAGACGGTGGATACGGTCCGTATATTCAATCCGAGCGTAAACCTTTATATATGGAATACGCAAAGAAACTCGTAGAACTCGGTGGCGCGTATTACTGTTTTTGCTCTAAAGAACGTTTAGAGAGTTTGACTGACGAAAACAACAACAGAAAATACGACAAACATTGTTTATCTTTAACGAAAGAAGAAGTTCAAGCAAAACTTGATGCTGGAGAACCCTTCGTTATTCGCCAAAACGTTCCAACAGAAGGCGTATCAGAATACGACGATCTCGTTTACGGACACATTAGCGTTCCTTGCGCAGACCTTGAAGACAATATCTTAATCAAGAGCGACGGTATGCCCACCTATAACTTTGCTAACGTTATAGACGACCACTTAATGAATATCACTCACGTTATTCGTGGTACTGAGTATCTTTCAAGCACGCCGAAATACAATCTCGTTTACGATAGTTTTGGTTGGGAAAGACCGGAATATATGCACTTGCCCCCTATCATGAAGGATAAAGAACGTAAACTCAGCAAACGTTACGGGGACGCAAACTTTGAAGACTTTTTATCAAAAGGATATCTTCCCGAAGCAATTATCAACTATATTGCCCTTCTCGGTTGGAGTCCAAAAGATAATAATGAAAAATTCACCATTAAAGAATTAGAAGAAAGATTTAGCGTAGTTGGAATAAACAAAAGTAGCAGTATATTCGACGAACCCAAAATGCGTTGGTTAAACGGCGAATACATCCGCGAACTTGCTCCCGAAAAATTCTTAGAGTACGCTACCCCTTATCTTGATAACAGCAAAGTAAAAGGTCTTTACGATTATTCACTTCTCGCTACCCTTTTGCAACCGAGAGTGGAAATACTTTCCGATATCCCCGGAATCGTAAACTTCCTTGAAGAATACGCCGAATTTGATCCCGCCCTTTACGAGCACAAAAAGATGAAAACCGATATAGAATTCGCTAAAATCTCCCTACCTTTAATCAAAGCAGAACTTGAAAAAATTACGGATTGGAATAGCGAAACTCTTCACGACGCGCTTGGAAAACTTGCTGAAAACTGGGAAGGCGGAGCAATCAAAGTTGGTAAACTTATGTGGTGTTTAAGAATAGCAATTACTGGTCAAGCAGTAACACCGGGTGGCGCAACCGATATGACCAACCTTCTCGGCAAAGACCGCACGATTGAAAGACTAAGCAGAGCAATATCCTATCTGGGATAGAAAAAGAACTCGCAAAAGCGAGTTCTTTTTTTATTCTTTAATTTTCGTTCTCGGCATAAAGAAACCTAAGATTATTCTAAAAAGTACGGAAATCGATAATACATACGCTCCAAAAGATGCCATATTTGCCACGTTTGCAAAGCACAATGAAATTACCGCAAACACAAACGCAAACGTCGGAATCAAGTAAAATCTTCCTTTGGTTTTGCCGTTTAAAAGTCTAACTATACTATATACGCTATCAATTATATACAAAACTAAAGCCACGATTAACGACCAACACGTTATATAATATGATATTTCAATAGTTGATAGAGTTTTTAAATCTACTCCCCCAACGATTGCAGATAGGCTTTTTAATACGTATTCGCTAATTAAATTTAGCCCCATAAAAGAAGACGTATACGGTAATATCAAACTCAATGCAATTGCTACCGCGCCCATACACAAGGCAATCATTGAAAAGGCTTGCACGATATCTTTCTTTCTATCTACCGTTGCTTTTTCAACGGGTTTTGCGGGTGTTTCGGGAATTAATTCAATAGACGTTTCACTCATTTTCTTTTCCTCACTAATTTTTTCTCCAAACGATTCAATTTCTTCAATAGTATTCAACAAAAGCGCTCTTTGCTCGTCCAACTTTAATAAAATGCTCTCAACCCCTACGCTAGTCACGTCTTCAAACGTTTCTTTTAGTATCGGCAAGACTTTTTTAAGTCTTTCTTCGTCACTCTCATCAACAATCACTTTTTCTTCTCCACAATACGGACAAAAAAGAAATTCTTCCAAATACTCTCTTTCACAATTCTTGCATTTTAACACCAGATAACCTCCAAAATATTTTTTCTCATTTAGTTATCTTTTGCAATAAAAAAAGAACGAGTAATCTCAATCCTTTTTGTTCGTATTCCGTAGCGGTAAAGATTTAATTCAAAAACCGAATCTCCCTTCTTCTCTATCGTTCCGCCAAACAGAATAATAATTCCAAAGCAAAACGTTTTTCGGTGAGTGAGTCAAACCCTCACCGCTTCGGTACTTTTAATATGGACACATTTTTTGGGGTTTATACTCGGTAAGTATAAAAATTTTAAAAAAACGAAAATTAATTTTGAAACACAATTTATAATATTTTGCTATTATTATCGCGAATAAAGTTGATTAAGATTTATAAATATGATAAACTATATTATATATAATATATGCGAGGTGCTAAATGGAAAAGAAGCACAAACACCGTTTTCATAAACGTCCTAAAACGGATAGCGGATATAATCCCCCCTATGCCGAAGAATTACTCGCAAAAGAGATAACGGAATTAGGACTTTCTGAAAACACTTTAGAATTATTAAAAAACAGTAAAATAAACACCGTATGCGATATAGTCAAGAGAACGGAACGCGAAATGTTCAAGATTCAACGTTTCGGCAAAAAGCAACTTGACGAAATCAAAAAAGTTTTCGCGCCGTTAGGTTTATCTTTCCGCCCGATGGAAGAAAAACACGATTCAAACGCAAAGAAAGAACAAAAACAATCTAACGATAAGCCGAACAAAACGCCCGGTAGTCCCGAAGAATGGGTTAAGTTTACTAAAAACGGTAAATGGGGATTTAAAGATTTAAACAATCACGAAATTATTCCTGCAACCTACGACGAAGTTTTTTATTTTCACGAGGGACTCGCTTGCTTTGAAAATCAAGGCGAATTCGGTTATATCAACGCGCAAAACAAGGTCGTTATAGAACCAAAATACGAGTGCGCAATGAGTTTTTCCGAAGGGCTTGCGAGCGTAACCTTGGACGGAAAATGCGGATATATCAACAAAGACGGCGAACTCGTGATAAATTATGCGTACGACGCTGCTACTGCTTTTACGGGTGGACTTGCGCGCGTTAAACTTGATGGTAAATGGGGAGTAATAAATACTTCCGGCGAAGTTAATTGGAATAAGTGATTAAGGAGAAAATATGAGACGTACTCTTTTTATAATTTTAAGTATAGCACTATTATTAACCCTTGCAATTTGTCCTATTGCATCGGCAGATACAACAACTCCTACCTTGGAGAGAGTTATCCCTTCCCCCGACACTTACGTTGATTTGTCTATGCCTATTGCAACCGCTGCTGACGGGGAAATTTTGTGTATTATCCACGTTGACGAAGAAGCAATTCCAAGTAGATACATTTTACTTGCATACGACGACGGCGAACATATCCAAACCTTAGACACGGGACTCGACAAACCCACGGATATTGCAGTGCACGGACATTTCGTTATTCTTTTCTACAAAGATATAGCAATCAAGGCATACGACCTTGAAACTGCTCAACTCGTAGATTTTTCTATAATCCCTGCAAATCCTGTTAATTTTGCATTGGATAACGATTTATTGTACGTTCAATACGGCGCAACCGTTGATGTTTTTAGTTTAGAGAACATAGCAAACGACGAAATCGTTAAGGTTACGACCGCGCCTTACGCGCCCTACTCTTTCGTACCTACTTCTTTTACCGTAACGAACGGCGTTATCTACTACGACGTAAAAGTTGAGTCTGATATCACTGCCCCTGAACCGTACTACTCAATTTACTCGTACGACACCAAAGCAGACGCGCCCGTATCCACGCTCGTTGCGCCCAAAATAGACGATCCTATTTTAAAACTCGCATCTAACGAAGCCTATCTATACGCATTATTAGATAAAGCAGACAACAATATCGTTAGCGCGTATAAGTTCTCGGCTCAAAGCGGGGCTACGACTGTTCCACTAAAAACCTTAGAACCTTCTTCAATCTCAACTAACGGAGTTTACTTATACGTAACTCACATGACGGACGAAACCGTAGACATTTATAATCAATCCTTAGGTTTTGATAGAATAAAGAGCATTTGTACGAATAGTGACGCTCCCGGAAAATTTAACTATCCCGATTCTGTTTACGCAAAGGGCGACGTTATTCTCGTATCGGACAACCCTATTGATCCGCGTATTCAAATTTTTGATGCAACTACCCTTGAATACGAAAGATATAGACACGGTATGTTTGACCTTAGCGAAGTTGAGTGTATCGGTAACAGCGCCGTTCAATACGCGCTCTTAAACCGTAAATTACACGGAGAAAACGTTTCTTTCTTCTACACCTTCCCGGGAAGCGCTGAAATCGAGTTAAGCGGTACGACGTCTAGTTTGGTTATGGACAAAAACGGAACTATTTACGCAATCAACACCGTGGGTTCAAGTTCTTCTGTAATCTACAAGACCAAAACCGCGTCAACTTTTGCAAGCCTTTCAATTGGCTCTCCTATCGCTATTACGATGTCGTCGCACGGAAGTATTCTTTACGCTATTTACTCAAATAAAATCGTAGCGTACGACGAAGAATACAATCAAATTTTCGCAACCAGCGTTTCAAGTTTATTAAACGGCTCGAATTTTGATAAAACTTTACTCAAAGACGTTGACTCAGACGCGGACGGAAATATGTTTATAATTTATGACACGAACTTAATCGTTTTAAATAGAACTTGGAACGGTTTCACTTATCGCGGAACTTATCCCCTAACTATTGACGGAAAAGAATCAGTAGTAGAATCTATATCTATAAGCGATAACGGTGAAGTTTATTTAACCGGTGGACTTGAGCACTGCGTATATAGACTTAAAAATTCGGGCGCGGCTAAATACAATGCAAAAGATTTTAGTATTCCCGATTTTGAGCAAAACACGCCTATTTCAGAAGCGGCTAAATTCGTAAAAGTTAAAGTTGATAACGCATTTATTTACGATTATTCCGCAAGTTACGAAAGCGTTCGTAACGTTCCGAAGGATACCACCCTTCTTCTTTTGTCCAACCAACCGTCTTACAATATGTATTTCGTTTATTACGACGGAAAACCCGGTTACTTGCACAAAGATTTCTGTGACGTTTATCAAGCGGCAGTAAACAAATACGCAGGTATTGCGTTATACAACGCTCCCCTTTATAAGTATCCGCTCGCAGAAGAAAGTCTTAAGATTACTACTATTCCTAAAGACACCAAGTTCTACGTTTTAAGCGACGTTTTCGGTTACGAGCATAACGACGGTACGAACCGTTCATATTGGTATCAAATAGAATACAACAATTCTATCTACTATATCCAAAGAAACAACGTTGGTGAAGCAACCATAGAAACGGCAAAAGATTTTGGTACGGCAAAACTTCGCGCATCCGTTATCAACACCAAAGTAACTTTGTATTACTCCCCTAACGTCACGTCCAAAGTACTTGGCACTTACGACGACGGAACGGACGTTAAACTACTTGAAGAACTTAACCGCGACAACGAATTTACCAAAGTTTCGATAGACGGCTTGAACGGTTACGTTTTGACGGCAGACCTTACCACGGGCGGTATGACCACGGCGCAAATAATTCTACTCGTTATAATAATACTCGGTGGCGTAGCATCCGTTGCAATACTTGTAATTAGCCGTAAAATGTATAGAAAGAGATAACTAAATAAAACCAAAAATAAACCCCGTAACGAATAACCGTTACGGGGTTTTATATTTGCTCTAATCCTTTAACAATCTTTAATTAAGCGCGTAAAAAACTCTACAGCCTTAACTATTTTATCCAACTCTATTCTTTCGTCGTTTCCGTGAATAGTTGCTCTTTGCTCGTTGGTTAAGTACATTGCGGAAAATCTAAATACTTTATTACTTATTCTGCAATAATGTCTTGAATCGCTACAAGCAATCATAAGATACGGTGACACGATAACGTCGCCCCAAGTGGATAATACTGCTTTTTCTATCTTTCCATATCCGTCTTTAGTCATCTCGGAAGACGGGGACGGATTATTTCCATACAAGACTTTCAAACGTATATTATCGTTTTTAATAGTCTTTTTGAAGGTTTCTACTACGCTGTCCACCGTATCCCCTTCCATTATTCTAACGTTTGCAACCATTTTTGCGTCCGTTGCTAAAACGTTCGAGCCTTTGCTTCCTTCCATTTGAGTGAAAGCCACGGTCGTGCGCATAAGAGCGTTCATTTCTCCGCCTTTTTTAACACAAATCTTATTAAATAGCGGTTTAAATACGCCAAAGTTTGCAAATATCAACTTATACACGAAGTTTGAATTTCTCGCCATTGTTTGGAATAATCCGCGCGACGCTTTGCACTGTTTAGATTTCATTGGCGAATTTTCTATTTTAACACAAGCGCTCGACAACTGACCTACAGCCGTGTGCGGTGGCGGTGACGATGCGTGTCCGCCCGCGCCTTTTATGGAAAACTCTATATCTGCCATACCTTTTTCCGCTATTCCTATAAGGGCGGTAGTCTTTGTAACACCCGGGAAAACTTTATCAACCAAAGCGCCACCTTCGTCAACGACTAAATCAGGGACGATACCTTTTTGTTCAAGATAATCAACTATCATAGGCGTGCCCGTGCCTGCTATTTCCTCGTTTCCTGAAAAAGATAAATAAATATCGTTTTGCGGAACAAAACCATCTACCACAAGTTTTTCCACTGCTTGCATAATACCGTTTAAGGTAACTTTCGTATCAAGCGTACCCCTTCCCCAAAGTTCGTTATCTCTAATTTGTCCGTCAAACGCGGGGTAAGTCCAGTTTTCTTCGACCACGGAAACTACGTCGTAGTGCGACATCAAAACCACGGGTTTATCAGAACTTTTTCCTGCCCAACGATACAAAATCGCTCTATCTTCTATCAATTCGCGTGATAAGATTTTGTGCGCTTCGGGGAAAAGTTTAGGCAACAAATCTCTAAATTTTTCAAATTCCGCATCGTCTTCTTGCGCTCTGTTTCTACAAGAAACCGTACGGCATTTTATCATTTCTGCAAGTCCGGATATTGCCTTTTCTCTATCGATACTAATTTCTTCCGCGTTAAGCGAAACAGTTTTTTTAGGTTTAAAAGATAGAGCGCGAATAATTAGAACTAACAAAAATATAACTATTACTGCCACGATTCCTAAAACTATTTCAGTTATCATTATTTACTCCTCGCTATTTTTAACTTCAACTTGGGGTTTACCTCTTTCGCCGAGCCAACCTTTATTGTAGAAAACTCTTGCAAGTCCAATAGTTAGTAACGCGCCAACGGGAACCATTATTCCTACGTTTCCGCCCATACCGGGGATTAAAGTGAATACCAAAAGCATAACTACGCAAGGAACGATTGCTAATTTCCAGTTTTTGGATATATAAACCATACCCAAAGCGCCGAATAATGCAGGTTCAATGTTGTTGAAAGCCGGTTGAAGTTCGGGACTATTCAATACAGGCGTTAAAGGCATTATTAAAATAACGCCGATTATTATAACTAAAATGGTTACGATTGACGATACCGCGGTTGAAATAGTCGATATAATTTCGCCGTCTTCCGTTCCGGCAGTAACTCCCGCGTTATCCATACAGTTAAGAGCGCAAGGCGCTTTTAAATTTGAAATATTACCCGTAACAAAAGCAAGATAAGATGAACCTGCTCCAAGCATAGGAACGTATGTGAATACTTCTATTGCTCCTACTACCCAATAGATGGGCGCAACAGCAAGGATACCTTGTACTAATTGACCACCGTTTGGCCAAGCGTTAAATATTATAGCAAGAGCGAAAGGAAAAGCAAATATAATCAATCCCACGCAAACACCCCATACTCTACCGTAAAAGTGTACGGAATCAAGATAATTCATTTTCTTCATATCACACCTCCTACGTCTCAGAATCTGCATGAAGTTGTTTCAACTCAAT
>JAZSRG010000211.1:0-19397 GCA_045538365.1 Clostridia bacterium | reverse complement strand
CCAAGGAGTTGTAAGAGACCCTTGTCTTCCTAAGACCGCTTGGCCTCCGACTTCCACCCATAACGACGGGGTTTTTCGCGTTTATACCGACGAAATGCGCGCCGCAAGAAAATGTCACGTTATTACAGGCTTGCCCGACGCTTACGGCAGAGGCAGAATTATAGGGGACTATAGAAGAGTTGCTCTTTACGGCGTGGACAGACTTATTGAAGAGAAGAAAGCCGAAAAGGCAGGTCTTGCAACCTACACTCTCGACACCGAAGAATTAAGAACGGCTGAAGAACTTCATCAACAAATTCAAGCCTTAAACGACTTAAAGAAAATGGCGGAAATGTACGGTTGTGACATATCCGAACCCGCGTTTACCGCTCGTCAAGCAATACAATGGACTTATTTTGCATACCTTGGCGCAATCAAAGAGCAAAACGGCGCTGCAATGAGTTTGGGCAGAGTGGCTACTTTCTTTGATATTTATATCGAAAGAGATATCAAAAACGGAGAATTGACTGAGAAAGGCGCGCAAGAACTTATCGACGACTTCATCATCAAACTTCGTATGGCTCGTCATCTTAGAACGCCCGAGTACAACGAACTTTTCGGCGGAGATCCTATGTGGATAACCGAAGCCGTTGGCGGTATGGGAATTGACGGCAGAACGCTCGTTACTAAAAACAGTTTCCGTATTCTCAACACTTTGTACACTTTGGGTTCAGCCCCCGAGCCAAACCTTACCATTTTGTGGTCTAAAGATTTGCCCGAAGGCTTTAAAGAGTTTTGCGCTAAAGTGTCCGTTGACACCGACTCTATCCAATACGAAAACGACGACGTAATGCGCCCGTTATACGGGGACGACTACGCCATTGCTTGTTGCGTATCGGCTATGCAAATAGGTAAACAAATGCAATTCTTCGGCGCGCGTTGTAACCTTGCTAAACTTTTGCTCGTTTCTTTAAACGGTGGTTACGACGTGACTAGCGGTATCAAAATCGGACCGCAAATGCCCGTTTTGGACAGCGAAAAACTCGATTACAATGAAGTTATGTCAAGATTTGAAACCTATATGCAATGGCTTTCTCACTTGTACGTAAACACTATGAACGTTATTCACTATATGCACGACAAGTACGCTTACGAAAAAGAACAAATGGCTTTGCACGACACCAAAGTTGGTAGAAATATGGCGTTTGGTATCGCAGGACTTTCAGTTGTAGTTGACTCTTTCAGCGCAATCAAATTTGCAAACGTTAAACCTGTAAAAGACGGAAACGGATATATCGTTGACTTTGAAACGGAAGGAAAATTCCCGAAATACGGCAACGACGAAGACAGCGTTGACCTTATTGCAAAAGATGTAACGCACAAGTTTATAAATGAACTTAGAAAAACGCCTACTTACCGTGGAGCAGAGCACACTTTGAGCGTGCTTACCATTACGAGTAACGTTATGTACGGCAAACACACGGGCGCAACCCCGGACGGCAGAAAGGCAGGAGATGCTTTCGCGCCGGGCGCAAACCCCATGCACAACCGTGAAGAAAACGGCGCGCTTGCATCCCTTAATTCGGTTGCAAAAATCAGTTACGACGATTGCCGTGACGGAATATCCAACACCTTCTCCATTACCCCCGACGCTTTGGGCAAAACGGACGAAGAAAGAGTGGAAAACTTGGTTACTATCCTTGACGGATATTTTGCAAAGAAAGCGCACCACATCAACGTAAACGTTTTAAACCGTGAAACCTTGATGGACGCTTACGAGCACCCCGAAAACTATCCTAACTTAACTATTCGTGTATCAGGTTACGCCGTTAACTTCAATAAACTTTCTCGCGAACAACAACGCGAAGTTATAAGCCGTACCTTCCACGAGGCTATGTAATATGAAAGGGCGAGTACACTCATACCAAAGTTTGGGTACGGTTGACGGTCCGGGGATACGTTTCGTAGTCTTTTTGCAAGGCTGTAATTTGCGTTGCGCTTATTGCCATAACCCCGACACTTGGGATTTTGGCGGTGGAGAAGAAGCCAGCGCGAAAGACGTCGTAGAAAAAGCCTTAAAATGCAAAGATTTCTTTGGAAAAAAAGGCGGAATTACCTTGTCAGGCGGAGAGCCGTTGTGTCAAGCAGAGTTTTGTACCGAGATATTAAAACTCGCTAAAGAAAACGGTCTAAATACTTGCGTGGACACGTCGGGCGACCTTTTAAACGACAAAACTAAAGAACTTTTAAAATACGCGGACAGAGTGCTTTTGGACGTAAAATTTAAGTCCGACGACGAGTACAAAAAGTACGTTGGGTGCAATCTTTCCACCGTTTTAGAGTTTTTAGCGTACTTGAACGACCAAAAGATACCCACCACTTTGCGCAAAGTAATAGTACCCACCGTATCGGACAGCGCGGAAAACGTAGAGTTTTTAAACGACCTTGTAGAAAAATATCCTTGCATTGACAAAATCGAACTCTTACCTTTTAGAAAGATTTGCCAAGCAAAGTACGACAATATGGGAATACCGTTTCCTTTCGGGGACTTAGAAACCCCCACCAAAAAGGATATGGAAAAACTGGAAAAATTACTTAAAATATAGTGAAAAAGAGATTAGATTTTCTAATCTCTTTTTTGATAAGGCTCTGACACAATCTCTGACTGATTTAAACGAAAAAATACTACAAAATCCTGCGTAAACTGCGCGGTCACGTACAAAAACCTGTACGCTCCCTTGCACTTTGCTTGTCTTTTTTGTATTTTTGTGTTTTTCGCTTACGCTAATCAGCCATTTCTTGTGACATAGCCTTTACTAAAAAACCATATTGTTCCGCAAAACTGTCATATATTATTCCGCAAAGCATTGACATTGTTCCGCAAAACCGCTATAATGGAAAAATAAGGAGTGAAATTATGGCAATGAACGTAAAACAAGCCGCAGAAAAGTGGAATATATCAGATAGAAGAGTAAGAACGCTTTGTGCGAGCGGTCAAATTGAAGGCGCGTATCGAAAGGGAAAAATTTGGTATATTCCCGACGGCACGGCTAAACCCCAAGACGGTAGAATTAAAGCAAAAGAGAGTTTGTTTGCTCTTATTGAAAAAAAGAAAGCCAAACTTGACTCTTGCCGTCCGCTTACAGACGGGGAAGTACAAAGATTGTATGAAGATTTTATGATAGAGTACACCTATAATTCAAACGCGATAGAAGGAAATACTCTAAATCTTCGCGAAACCGATATGGTGTTAAGGGGTTTGACGATAGACAGAAAACCGCTTAAAGACCATTTAGAAGCGGTAGGGCACAAAGATGCGTTTTATTTTGTAGTTGACCTTGTAAAAGAAAAAGCCGAACTCACCGAATACGTGATAAAACAAATTCACGCTCTCGTGCTTGCAGATAAGCCTATGGACAAAGGAACGTATAGAAAAGTTCCCGTTAGAATTATAGGAGCAAGCCACGAGCCCGTGCAACCGTACTTAATTGAGCCTAAAATCAACGAACTTTTACAAAATTATAAATGCGACAATAGAAATATCGCAGAACGCCTTGCATATTTTCATATAATTTTTGAAGGAATACACCCTTTTATAGACGGAAACGGCAGAACGGGCAGACTTCTTATAAATTTAGAACTTATGAAAGCAGGATATCCGCCAATCGACATAAAATTTAATGATAGAATAAGATATTACAACGCCTTCGATGCCTTTTACAAAAATAACGACCTATCCGAAATGAGCAAACTTTTTGCCGAGTACCTAAACGCCCGCCTTGACGAGTATTTGGAGATATTGGAGTAAAAACAAGGTGTCGTCAAATTATAGACAACTGAAAAAACAAATAATAAATTAAAAACCGTTACGAAAGTAACGGTTTTTAGTTTCTCGTGCCGTCTTCTTTTTCAAGACCGATAAGATAATCACTCGTGATTTCAAAAAGTATGGCAAGTTTTCTAAGGTCGTCTATACACGGCTCTTGCTTATTAGTTTCCCATGCGGACACCGTCATTTTACTTAACGACAAATACTCGCCGACTTGCGCCTGCGTTAAATTAAATTCTTTCCTAATTTGTCTTAATCTTTCACCAAAAATTTTACTCATAAGTAAAGAATATCATTATTTTTCCTAATTTAGTTGACAGTAACGAAAATCATTACTATAATATTAGTATAAACATAAACTTATGTAAATATTTTGTGGAAAAATTGATTTTTTATGAAATTTTAAGCAAAAAAACAAAAGAGGAGGGTATATGGACGAGAAGACGAGAGAAATAGAGAGATTGGCCCAAACGATAAGCGTTGTCAAAAACAAAAAAGAAGACGAGATTTGGCGTGCAATGTTAAAGGAAGAACGCGAAGAAAAACTATGGCAACAAATGCTCCTTACGGAAAAAGCACAAAGGGAAAGAGCGGAGGAGGAAGCGTTACATCCAGTACCCGTTCAAAAAAAGAACTCGCAACCAGAATTTGTTGAAAAGGAAATAAACGTTCTTGAAGAAACGAAGTCTTTACGTTTTTCTTTTTGGATAGGGGTAGGAATATTGTCCTTAACTGCATTTTTGAGTTTTATAATGATTTTCTTTCCACAAGCGTTTTTTCCCGACTTCAATACGTACTCAAGCGCAGTGGCTATAGTTGTTAGGTTTATTGCGTTAGTTATGATAATACTTCCCGTGATCTTCGCTTGTTATGCAATTAATCAATATAAAACTTATAAGTATTTATCAAGCAATTTCAGTGGATTTTATTTAATTAATCTAATTATAGGGGCAGTTATAATAATATTCAACTACTTTTTCGTAGATTCGTCAAAAATCGGATTTTTGCAAAGTGAATTATCCCAAGGATACGCATTTGTCTTCATTTGGTTACCCCTTATAGGCTTTATCGCAAATATAGTTTGCAATTTTTGCTCAAGGTTAGTTAGAATATCGCTTAAAAAATTTGTACTTTTGAGTCTTTCTATTGTTTTAGCATTTGCGCTTGCTAATATTGTGTGGAGATTGCCAGGAATCCAATTTTCGTTTGAGGGAGAGAGAATGTATCGTAGTTTTATTGATGATTCAAAGGACGAAGCGGGATTTTTTATAATAGACGAAGAAGGAAGAATAAAACCAACTTTATCTGATATTCCTCAAGAATTTGATGAAGCATCTAAAAATTTTAGTGAGACTATAAATTCAAGGTCTTTCAATATATTCGAAAAATTGTTAGTGATTGCTCCGGGTGTTCCTATTTGGGGATACTGTGTATTTGTGGCTGTTATGGGCCCTCCCATCCTTTTATTCGGAGCCCTTTTGGTTTTTTATGATGTAATAGTTCAGATGGGAGTAATGAAAAGGGATCAATTAAAAAATTTGATAAAAGAAAAAGGAACAACGATCAATCTGTCGGATATGATAGATACAACAAGAACAATACATAGACATATTGGCGAAGAAAAAGAAAAAGGGAAGATAATTTTAGAAATAATTTTTGAGTCGGGAATATTAATAACAGGCAATTTGACAGCATTATTAACTCTCTTCTTGTTGGGATTGCAAGATTATATTATTATTGTTTCTTGGCCATTTGCAATAGTTTTTTCAGCAGGAGAAATTCTTAAAGATATCATTAAGAAAAAAATAGAAAAAGAAACACAATTAGA
The DNA here is from genome assembly GCA_045538365.1 of Clostridia bacterium. Classification (GTDB taxonomy): domain Bacteria; phylum Bacillota; class Clostridia; order Christensenellales; family RUG350; genus RGIG2224. Next base: position 13,761 of record JAZSRG010000211.1, on the reverse strand, counting down.
ATTTACAGAAGAAGAATTAAACGAAATCTTTGCTTAAAGAAAAAACCGTTACGTTTCGTAACGGTTTTTTCATCTATTATATTTCTTTTTTTATCCCAACCCATTAAAGGGACACACTTTTATACAAATTCCACATACGCTTCCGCGACCGATATCTTGGAAATGGTCTTTCATATAGCGAGAGCATTTTTCGGGATCAAGGTTGCGTTCTCGGGTTTTGTCGGGCAAAGCGCCGAAGATTGCGCCTGCAGGACACGAGTCCGCGCAAAGGTTACACTCTCCGCAACCGTTTTGGATAACGGGTTTTTTGGGGGAAAAGGGCATATCGGTAAGAATAGTTGCAAGGCGCACCGTACTGCCGTAGTCTTGCGATATAAAAAGTCCTGATTTGCCGACAAATCCGAGCCCGGACAAAACCGCTGCCGTTTTGTGGGGAATAACGCCGTTATACGGGTTTTCTTTCCCTTGGCTTTGGCTACCGGCAACGGGGAGCGCGGAAAAACCCAGTTTTTCTATCTCGCGAGAGAGCCTGAACGCAATTTGGTCAAGCAAAGTGTTTGCCGTGCGGTAGTGCTGAAAATAAACGTAAGTGGGCGCGCTGTCTATGGTTTTTAGCACTGCGCTTGAGAGTTTTACACCAATGGACACGGCGTAGGTTAGGTTTGGACAAAGTTTGGACGGCTCTTCAAGTTTACAAAAGCCCACTATATCCGCGCCGAGCGACTTTGCAAAGTCCGATAAAGTTTTTTGCGCGTCGTTAGGCATTTTTTATCTCTTTTGCGTTGTCGCGGAGCAAGGTAATAGCCTTTTTGTGAAGAATAATTTCCGCGAGTTGGTCGGGAGTGGTGGAGCGCATAAGTCTTTCAGACTTTTCCTTTTGAATTTCTTCGCTGTCGTCTTTAGAGATTCCTGCGATAAATGAAAACTCCGTGTTAAACTCTTCTTGAGAAACTTTAAGGTTTTCTGACTTTACTAATTCGTCCAAGCAAAGGGAGAGTTTGAGTTCGCTCTTGGTCATTTCCGTTACTTGTTTTTGATACTCGGTCAATGACGGAATACCGTTATATGAGAGCAAAACTTCGACGGGCATACCGTATTGTTCCGCCATTTTTTCAAGTTCGCCGATTTTTCTATCCACCAAAGCGCGAACGATACTTTCGGGAATTTCTACTTCGCAAGTGTCAACCAAGTGATTGAAAATCTCGTTGGTTACCTTTCTATCGTTTTCAAGAGTAAGTTCGGCTTTTATTTGGTTTTTAATATAGTTTTTGTACTCGTCCGCAGTTTTTACCCCTTGAATACCGAGTTCGGATACGTATTCGTCGGCGAGAGCAGGGGTGAGTTTGGTTTTAACGGAGTGTACGAAGATTTTAAATACCGTTTCTTTTCCCGCCAAGTTTTCCGCAGGGTAGTTGGTGGGGAAAGTTACCTTAATATCTTTCGCGTCCCCTTGTTTTACACCTACGAGTTGGTCTTCAAAACCTGGGATAAAACTATTGCTACCAAGTACGAGATCGTATTCTTTAGCCGAGCCACCTTCAAAAGCAACTCCGTCCAAAAATCCGTTAAAGTCAATGTTTACCGTGTCCCCGATTTTTGCGCAAGTTGTAGTTTCTTTAAGGGGAGAAGATGCGGAAAGTTCGTGTTCGATACGAGCCTCTAACATTTCAGGAGAAACGTCGGTTGACAAGGGATGAATCTCTATTCCCTTGTAATTTCCAAGTTTAACGGGTGGGAAAACGTCGGTTATAAACTCTGCCGTAAAGCCCGAGCCTTTTTTAACTTCGCTAATATTTTCCACCTTTCTTTGCATAGGAACGGTGCGGAATTCCTTTTCAAGAGATGCGTATTTTACGCTTTCTTCTATAGCGAGTTGGCTTGCGCTAAAGTAAAGGGACTCGTAACCGAGTTTTTCTATATATTCGCGTTTTTTCTCGTCCGTCACTTCTCCTTGTTTTGCAACTTGTTCGGTGAGAACGTATTCAAGCGCGTTGTCAAGTTCGTCCGCCGAAATTGATACCTTGCATTTTACTTGGGTGTCTGATAATTTTTTAAATTCTAAAAGTTCCATTTTTAACTCCAAAAAATTTATTACTCATATAGAATAGCACAAAACACTAATTTTTACAACAAAAAAAGCGTAACCTGCGTTACGCTTTTAAAGTTTTTAGATTTTACAAAAGTTTATTAAACAACGCTATAATATCTTCTTTGGTGGGGTCTTTGGGGTTGCCCGGTCTGCAAGCGTCGTCCATAGCGGACTGCGCCAAGAAGTCAACGTCCGCAGGATTTACTATTGCTTTAAGGTCTTGGGGAATACCAACGTCCAAAGAGAGTTGTTTAACCGCGTCGATTGCGGCTTTTCTATATTCTTCAGCGGTCATTTCGTCCAATCCTTTTACGCCCATTGCGCGAGCAATTTCACGATATCTCTCCCCTGTGGACTCTGCGTTGTATTCCATAACGGTGGGGAGCAATATTGCGTTTGCAACTCCGTGCGGAGTGTTGTAAACTGCGCCAAGCGCGTGCGCCATAGAGTGTACGATACCAAGTCCTACGTTAGAAAAGCCCATACCGGCAATATATTGACCGAGCGCCATACCTTCTCGTCCTTCTTTGGTGTTTTGTACAGCACCGCGTAAACTTTTTGCGATAAGTTCGATGGCTTTCAAGTGGAACATATCCGTCATTTCCCACGCGCCTTTGGTGATATAACCTTCAATTGCGTGAGTGAGCGCGTCCATACCGGTGGAAGCGGTGAGTCCCTTGGGCATTGTTCCCATCATTTCGCTATCAATTATAGCAACGGCAGGGATATCGTGGGGGTCAACGCACACGAATTTTCTCTTTTTCTCTTTGTCCGTTATAACGTAGTTTATAGTAACTTCGGCAGCCGTGCCCGCCGTTGTGGGTACTGCAATAGTTGGAACGGTGGGGTTTTTAGTGGGCGCAACGCCTTCTAAACTTCTAACGTCGCTAAATTCGGGGTTAGCGATAATAATTCCAATTGCTTTAGCCGTATCAATTGACGAACCGCCACCGACTGCGATTATATAATCCGCTCCGCTCTTTTTAAAGGCATCTACGCCGGAGAGAACGTTTTCAATCGTGGGATTTGGAACGATATCGGTGTAAAGGGTGTAATCAAGATTTGCGTCCTTTAAAACGACGAGAACTTTGTCAGTTACGCCTACGTCAAACGTCGCTTTGTCCGAGCAAACGAAGGCTTTTTTGTAGCCTCTCGTTTTTACTATACTTGCAATTTCATATCTTGCGCCTGCGCCGTGATATGATTGTTCGTTAACAACTATTCTATTAGCCATAATGCCTCCTAAAAAATTTTTATACGTTAATTATACTATATTTTGCGCGACTTGTCAAATTTTACTTATTTTTTAGCCAAAAACACCTAAAAATAGTATGAAAATTGCAATTTTCAGCAAAAAAACGCGTAAAAAAATTTATAAAACACAAAATACGTTACCCCTTTGCAAAAAGTTGCATTTTGGGCGTTATTGTTGTATAATATTAGACAATATTAGACTTTAACTCAAAGGAGTATATAAAAATGAGAGTTTACAATTTTTCAGCAGGACCGAGCATGCTTCCCGAAGAAGTTTTACTCAAAGCGCAAGCAGAATTTTTAGATTATGAAGGTTCTGGTATGAGCATTACGGAAATGAGCCACCGTGGCAAGGTTTTTGACGCTGTTGCTAAAAAGTGTGAAGCATTGTTCCGTGAAGTAATGGGTATTCCTGAAAATTATCACGTTCTTTTCTTGCAAGGTGGAGCAAGTCAACAATTCGACGCAATTCCTCTAAACCTTATGAAGACCGGCAAAGCGGACTATATCGTAACCGGTAACTTCTCTGGAAAAGCAGCAAAAGAAGCGCAAAAATACGGTGACGTTAAAATCGTAGCGTCCAGTAAAGAAGACAACTTCACTTATATTCCTAAAGTAAAATTCGAAGATTTTAGACCTGACGCGGACTACGTTCACATCACTTCAAACAACACCATTTTCGGTACTCGTTATCTCGAGTTCCCCGAAACCCCGACTCCGCTCGTTTGCGACATGTCGTCCGAAATTTTGTCCCGTGAAGTTGACGTATCCAAGTTCGGTTTGATATACGCTGGAGCGCAAAAGAATATTGCTCCTGCTGGACTTACTATCGTTATCGTTCGTAAAGATTTTGCTGAAACTGCTACCCCTGCTTGCCCGACCATGCTCAAGTACAGCACCCAAGCAAACGCTGAATCTATGTACAACACCCCCCCTTGTTTCCCCATTTACATGGCAATGCTCGTGCTTGAGTGGATAAAGAAACTCGGTGGCGTTAAAGAAATTCAAAAGATTAACGAATACAAAGCAGGACTTTTGTACGACTTTATCGACAGTTCTTCTTTCTACACCAACTCCGTTCAAAAGGATAGCCGTTCTATCATGAACGTACCTTTCGTAACGCCAAGTGACGAACTCAACGCAGAATTCGTTAAAGAGGCAGCGGCTAACGGACTTGTTTCCCTTAAAGGTCACAGACTCGTAGGCGGTATGCGCGCGTCCATTTATAACGCAATGCCCGTTGACGGTGTAAAGAAACTTATCGACTTTATGAAAGACTTTGAAATTAAGCACAAATAAAAGGTAAAAAAATGAAAAAGATATTAAAATTAAACTCTATTAGCAAACTTGCAAACGATTTTTTTGCAAATTACGAATATAGCGACAACGCCGAAAACCCCGACGGAATTATGCTCCGCAGTTTCAAAATGCACGACTACGAAGTAGGTTCTAATCTCGTAGCCGTAGCAAGAGCGGGCGCAGGCGTAAACAATATTCCTATTCCCCAAATGACGGAAAAGGGTATCGTAGTTTTCAATACCCCGGGCGCTAACGCAAACGCTGTTAAAGAACTCGTTATTTGCGCTCTTATGCTCGCAAGTCGCAAAATTTACGAAGGTATCACTTGGGCGCAAGGTCTTGATAAAGCAGAAGACGTTGCTAAACTCGTAGAAAAAGGCAAATCTCAATTCGGTGGCCGTGAAATTATGGGTAAAACCTTGGGCGTACTCGGACTTGGCGCTATCGGCGCAAAGGTTGCAAATACGGCTATTGACCTTGGTATGAACGTATTAGGTTACGATCCGTTTATCAGCGTTGACGCGGCTTGGAGACTTTCTTCATCCGTTAAGAAAGAAGACACCAAAGAAGGTTTGTTTGCAAAAGCAGATTACGTAACTCTCCACATGCCTTTCGTACCCGATACCAAAGAAATGATAAACAAAGACACTATCGCTCAAATGAAAGACGGTGTTTGCATTATAAACTGCGCAAGAGGAGAACTCGTAAACAACGACGATATCAAAGCAGCGCTTTTAAGCGGAAAGGTTTCAAAATACGTTACCGATTTCCCCGTAGCAGACTTGCTTGGAGTTGAAGGAGTTATCACTATCCCGCACCTTGGCGCATCCAGCGAAGAAGCAGAAGACAACTGCGCAGTAATGGCTGCACGTCAACTCACCGCATACATTGAAACGGGCGCTATCGTAAACAGCGTAAACTTCCCCGCAGTAGTTCTTCCTGCAACCTTTAAGCACAGAATTACTATCGCTCACAAAAACGTACCCAATATGATTGCTCTTGCAAGCGCAATCGTAGCGGAAGAGAAAATTAACGTATCCAACATGGTAAGCGCATCACGCGGAGACGTAGGATATCTCGTAATGGACGTTGACGGAGAGATTAGCGACGAAGCAATCGAAAAACTTTCCAAGACCGACGGCTTTATGAAAGTAAGAAAGATTTAACAAAAGATAAAAAAATCTAAGTTTTAGTTTTTACAAAAGATAAAAAAAAGAGTTCGCTTATTGCGGACTCTTTTTCGTATTGCAACAACTTGATTGTTCTTCACTTTACGCTAATGCTTGATTTTTTGTGTATATCGTGTTATAATCAAGTTTATGAATTGTATTGAAATCGACAACGTATCTTTTAAGTACGATAAAAATAGCGGAGAAGTTTTAAAATCCATTAACCTGTCCGTTAAGGAAGGGGAGTTTTTGTGTATAGTTGGCAGAAACGGAAGCGGAAAATCTACTCTTGCTAAACTTTTGAACGGACTTTTAAAGCCAGACAGTGGTAAAATTTCCGTTTACGGTGTGGACACGGCTTGTGACGACACCATTTTTGACGTGCGTCCAAACGTTGGTATGGTATTTCAAAACCCTGATAACCAAATGGTTGCAAGCATAATCGAAGACGATATTGCATTTGGTCCAGAAAACTTGGGTATCAAAAGGGAAGAGATAAAGGCTCGCATTGACTGGGCGCTTGACTGTGTCGGCATGCAAGAGCATAGATTGGGTACGCCTAATAAACTCTCGGGCGGACAAAAGCAAAGAGTGGCTATTGCAGGCGTGCTTGCATTGAAACCTAAAATTATCGTTTTAGACGAAGCGACGGCTATGCTTGATCCCAAGGGCAGACGAGAAGTTATGTCCACTATCTCCGAACTCAATAAAAATGAAAATATAACCGTTTGCCATATAACTCACTATATGGAAGAGTGTATTGGCGCGGATAGAATAATCGTAGTCGATAACGGCGAAATCGTTATGGAAGGCACGCCCGAAGAAGTGTTTGGAAATCGTGAAAAACTCGCAATTCATCAATTAGGTTTGCCCCCTGTTATGGCTCTTGCCGATATGCTTAAAGAGCGTGGATTAAACTTGAATACCGTACACACGGAAGACGAGTTGGTGGAGGAAATATGTCGATTGTTATAGAAAATCTTTCCTTTACCTATATGAAAAAAACCCCGTACGAGAAAAAGGCGCTCGATAACGTGTCGCTCTCTGTTCGTGACGGCGAGTTTTTGGGAATTATCGGCTCAACGGGTAGTGGAAAATCTACCTTAATTCAGCATATAAACGGACTTTTGCCGTGCGAGAGCGGGAAAATCACCGTTGCGGGCATAGATTTGTCCGTTAAAAAGCCTAATTACAAAGCGGTAAGAGGGAAGGTTGGCATAGTTTTTCAATATCCCGAATACCAACTTTTTGAAGAAACGGTTGAAAAGGACGTGGCGTTTGGTCCTAAAAATATGGGACTAAATGACGACGAAATTAAAGAGCGCGTTAGACAAAGTTTGTCCCTTGTGGGACTAAACCCCGACGAGATTGGTGGGAAATCCCCCTTTGAACTCTCGGGCGGACAAAAACGACGGGTGGCTATTGCCGGAGTTATTGCAATGCGCCCTGAAATACTCGTTCTTGACGAGCCGACCGCAGGGCTTGACCCACAAGGCAAAAAGGATATATTAGCCCTTGTAAAAGTTTTACAAAAAGAGTGTTCCCCCACCGTTATTATGATAAGCCACAATATGGACGAGATAACGGATATTGCGGATAGAATTGCTTTGATGCACAAGGGAAAACTTTTAGCCTGTCTAACCCCCGACGAACTCTTCTCCCGTGAAGATTTGGTGAGTTTGGCAGGGCTTGAACTTCCCGTTGCCGTGTCCGTTGCCAAAAAACTTAAAGAAAAAGGCATTGACTTAGGTCAAACGCCGTGCAGAAAGAGCGCTCTTGCGGACTTGATTGCAAGGAGGGCGGGAAAATGTTAAGTAACGTAACGTTTGGACAATATTATCCCACTCGCTCCGTCGTGCACAAAATGGATGCAAGGGTTAAAATTCTCTTGATGATACTCTATATCGTAACCGTATTTTTAGTGGAAACGTATAGCGGATATATCGCGACTTTTCTCGTGCTTATCTCTACCGTAATAGTTGCAAAAATTCCTTTCCACTCCGTGCTCAAGAGCATAAAAGCCGTGCTTTTCTTGATACTTTTTACCACTATCTTGAACGTGTTTTTCTACAAAGGAGATTACACGGTAGAGTGGTCTTGGTGGATATTCCACGTGACGGACGGCGGGTTGATTTTTGCAGGGAAAATGGCGTTTAGATTGCTATTTTTAGTGCTTGGAGCGTCCCTTTTGACCTTTACGACCACACCCGTGGAACTAACGGACGGAATTGAAAGTTTGTTATCTCCTTTAAAGGTAATTCGCGTTCCCGTGCACGATATAGCCGTAATTATGAGTATTACGCTCCGTTTTATCCCCATTTTGATGGAAGAAACGGATAAAATTATAATGGCGCAAAGTTCAAGGGGAGCGGATTTTTCGTCGGGTGGCATTTTAAAGCGCGCAAAAGCCTTGTTGCCCGTGCTTATTCCCTTATTTATCAGCGCGTTTAGGCGCGCGGAAGAATTAAGCCTTGCTATGGATTCAAGGTGCTACGGAGCGCCTTATAAGCGCACCAAACACAAAGTCCGCAAACTTTGTTTCAGAGATTTTGCAGGAACTTTCGTGTATTTGTGTTATCTTGCTTTCGTTATAGTGGATAACGTTGTTTTAAAATTATTAGTATGACGAGATATATACTTAAAATTAGTTACGACGGCACTTGTTTTTGCGGTTGGCAAACCCAAAAAAACGGTGTGAGCGTACAACAAACATTGGAAACCGCCCTTAAAACCATAGCCAAAGGGGATATAAAACTCGTGGGCTCGGGTAGAACGGATAGCGGTGTACACGCTTACGCCCAAGTTGCGCACGTTGATATGGAAACGAGCGTGCCTGCTAAAAAAATCAAGGACGCGGTCAACGCAAAACTACCAAGTAGCGTAGTAGTTTTGTCGAGCGAACTTGCGCCCGACGGTTTTCACGCAAGATATTCGGCTAAACGCAAGACTTATATATATAGAACTTATATATCAAGTATTAGACAACCTTTAAAAGATAGATACGCCCTACAACTAAAAGACGAGCCCGATATAGACAAAATGAGAGAAGGGGCGAGAGAAATAGTAGGAAAGCACGACTTTAAGTGTTTTCTTGCCACAAACTCAAGCGTAAAAGACACCGTTCGCGAAGTTTACGAGTTAGATATTGAAAGGCAAGGGGACGAAATCGTATTTAGCGTGTGCGGTAACGGGTTTTTGTACAATATGGTGCGTATAATCGTGGGCACTTTGCTTGAAATTGGTTATAACAAAAAAAGTGTGGACACCTTAAAGACTGCAATAGAGTCGGGGGATAGGAAACTGTGCGGAAAGACGGTTTCGGGAAAGGGTTTAGCGCTAAAAAGCGTTGAATATATATAAACTCAAAGAAAAAAAGGAGAAAAAATATGATAATAGTAAAGGAAGCGACGACTAAAAAGCAAATGCGTGAATTTGCGTCTTTTCCGTTAAAACTTTACAAAGGAAACAAATACGTTTGTCCGCCTTTTTACGGGGACGAGAAAAATTTGCTTAACGCGAAAAAGAATATGTATTCCGATTTTACGGACACCAAATGCTTTTTAGCCTACAAAGACGGTAAACTTGCAGGTAGGCTTGCAGTTATTATCAACCACTTATACGTAGAAAAGTGGAACGACAAATGCGCAAGATTTTCCCGTTTTGACGTAATCGACGACTTGGACGTTACCAAAGCCCTTTTTGAAGCGGGCGAAAAGTACGCTCGCGAGTGCGGTATGGAGAGAATCAACGGACCTATGGGTTACGTTGACCAAGACAGAGAAGGACTTTTGATTGAAGGTTTTGAAGAGTACCAAACTTACGGCGGTAGTTACAACTACGAATACTACGCTCGCCACATTGAAGCGTTAGGCTTTAAAAAACAAGTTGACTGGCTTGAGAGAAAACTCTTTATTCCCGAACAAAAACCCGAAAAAATCGTTAAAGTTGCGGAAATTTTAAAGAAAAAATACGAATTAAAAGAAACTATCGACAACAACGCGAACGTTAAGAAGTTGGTTGCAAAGGAAAAAGACAGAATTTTTGATTTATTAAATACCTGTTACGCCCATCTTCACGGTACAGTTCCGTTTAATCAAAGAGTAATTGACAATCTCGTAGCCCAAATACTTTTGGTTATAAAAGCCGAGTATATCTCTTTGGTTGAAGACAAAGAAGGCAATCTTATCGGTTTTGGTTTGGTATTCCCACCCCTTTGGCACGCGCTCAATAAATGCGGTGGTAAGTTAAACCCCAAAGGAATTTTCAACCTTTTGAAAGCCGTAAAATCTAAACACGACACCGTTGAAATGATTTTAATAGCCGTAGCCCCCGAGTGGCAAAAAAGGGGAGTTCCTGCTATCGTAATGGATAGAATTTTAGGAAATCTTATAGAAAACGGCGTAAAATACGCTGAAACAAACGGCACGCTCGAAGACAACGTTATGATAAACAATCAATGGGACGGTTTCGAGCACGTAAAACACAAACGCAAACGTTGTTACGTTAAGGAGTTATAAAATGGTTTTGACTGCGCTTATTGCAGGACTACTTTTAGTTGGACTTTGCATACCCGGTTATTTACTTGAAAAATCGGGTAAATTTCCGCCCACAGTTAATAAAGTGCTTGCGGTAATTTTAACTTACGTTGCTCAACCTGCAATTTCTATTTACTCTTTTCAAACGAACGAATATCGAGATGGTATTTTAGGTGAGATGGGGTGGGTTGCCTTATTTAGTTTGGTAAGCATACTTTTATCGGCTTTGGTTGGTCGTGTTTTGTTTAAAAAAGCCTTTAAAAAGGGGATAGACGAAAAGGAAAGAATAGTAAATAGAACGCTTTGCATGAGCACAATTTTTTGTAATTGCGGATTTATGGGCTTACCGTTTGTAAAAATGCTAATGCCTAATAACCCCGAAGCATTATTGTATACCGCTATTTATATGGTATTTTACAATATGCTTAGTTGGAGTTTGGGAATATACATTTTGACAGGGGAGAAAAAGTACGTAAAAATCAAGCAACTTTTATTTAATCCGCCAACTATTTCTTTGGTTGTAGCCCTTCCTTTGTTTTTCCTTGGCATAAAACTTCCCGAACCTTTCTTCTCCTTCGTAGAGCACTGTCAAAACTTGGCAGCGCCGATATCTATGATTTTGATGGGTGTATACCTTGCGAGAATGAGTTTTAGAACAGTATTCGGGGACAAAAAGGCATATTTTGCGACTTTTGTTAAACTAATTATCGCGCCTATTATTATGTTTATAGTGGCGTATCCGTTTAAAGGTCTTTTGGGCGCGCAGGCAGTTACCGTAATTCTTACTTGTTTCGTGGTTGCGTGTATGCCGTCGGCAACTTTCAATATGTACATAAACGATATGTATGGCACGCAGGATGGAAGCAAACAAGCCGTAAAAGTCGTGCTAATGAGTACTATACTAAGTATTGTGTCTGCTCCCTTGATGCTTTGGCTACTAAATTTCGTTATGCCCGTGTTATAAAGATTTATTTAAAAGGTAACGAGCGGAAAAACAAAAAATGTTAATTTTACCCCTTTTAATCAAACAATTTTACGCAAAAATTGTCAGAAGTGTTGCATTGAAAGGAGTTATTTGATATAATCAAAAGAGTAATGATAAAAATATACGGAGGGTATTATGAATACGACTGAAAAGTTAACTATTGATGCGATAAGAATATTATCCGCAGAAGCAATTCAAAAAGCAAAATCCGGTCACCCTGGACTTCCTTTGGGCACTGCGCCTATCGGTTACGAACTCTACGCTAACCAAATGGTTTACAACCCCAAGAACCCCAATTTCTTCAACCGTGACCGTTTCGTTCTTTCTGCAGGACACGGCTCAATGCTCGTATATTCACTCTTGCATCTTTTCGGATTTGGACTCACCAAAGACGACCTTATGTCTTTTAGACAATTCGGTTCTTTGACTCCGGGACATCCCGAATATCACCACACCAAAGGTGTTGAAACCAGTACCGGACCTTTAGGTCAAGGTATTGCTAACGCTGTTGGTATGGCTATGGCAGAAAGTTATCTCGCCGCAAAATTTAACAAAGAAGGTTTCCCCATCGTTGACCACTACACCTACGCTCTTTGCGGTGACGGTTGTATGATGGAAGGTATTGAGGCAGAAGCAGCAAGTTTAGCAGGAACTTTAGGTCTTGGCAAACTTATCGTTTTCTATGACGACAACGATATCACTATCGAAGGAAATACTGATATCGCTTTCCGTGAGAACGTTGGTAAACGTCACGAAGCGCAAGGTTGGCAAGTAATTAACGTTGCTGACGCTAACGACCTTGAAGCAATCAGAAAGGCTATTAAGAAAGCAAAGAAAGAACAAAACAAACCTTCTCTTATTATTCTTAAATCTATCATTGGTTACGGTTCACCTATGGCTGGTAACCACAAGTGCCACGGCGCTCCTTTGGGAGAAGACAATATCGCTAAGATGAAAGCCGACATGAACTGGACTTGCGAACCTTTCGAAGTACCCGAAGAAGTTAAAGAAGTTGCTAAGAAGGCTGCAAGCAAAGGTAAACGCGCAGAGAATAAATGGAAAAGACTTGTTAAAGAATACAAGGCTCAATTCCCCGCAGATTACGCTGAATTTGAAAAATGGCTCTCCGGCAAAACCGAAGATCTCGTTAACGTTGACGAATTGTGGCAATGGGAAAAACCCGACGCTACCCGTAACACGAGCGGTGTAATGATTAACCGTTTGGCTCAAATCGTTCCTAACCTTATCGGTGGTTCTGCAGACCTTGCTCCTTCCAACATGAGTTACATGAAAGACCGTGGAGATTTCTCCGCTGAAGACAAAACGGGCGCAAACCTTCACTTCGGTATTCGTGAACACGCAATGGCTGCTATCTGTAACGGTATGACCTTGCACGGCGGACTTAAAGTTTACTGCGCTACCTTCTTCGTATTCTGTGACTACATGAAGAACGCAATGAGACTTTCCGCTCTTATGAATATCCCCGTAACTTACGTTTTAACTCACGATAGTATCGGTGTTGGTGAAGACGGTCCTACCCACGAACCTGTAGAACAACTCATTTCACTTAGAAGTATTCCTAATATGAAAGTATTCCGTCCTGCAGACGGTAACGAAACGACCGCCGCTTGGATTTCAGCAGTAACCGGCGAAGGTCCTACCGCGCTCGTACTTACCCGTCAAAATCTTCCCCAATACGGTGAAATGTCCGCTAAGAACGCATTGAAGGGTGGTTATATTATCTCTGACTGTGAAGAAGAACCCGACGTTCTCTTGATGGCTAGCGGTAGTGAAGTTGAACTTATCTTGAAAGCGCAAGAAGATTTGAAAGCGCGTGGCATTGAAGCAAGATGTATCTCTATGCCCTGTATGGAACTCTTCGAAGCGCAAGACGAAGAATACAAAGAAAGCGTTATTCCGTCATACATCCGCGCAAGAGTTGCTGTTGAAGCAGGCTCCGCTTACAGTTGGTACAAGTACGTAGGACTTGATGGCGAAATGGTAACCATGGACACCTTCGGCGCATCTGCTCCTGCAAAAGTACTCTTCGAACACTACGGATTTACCGTTGAAAACGTTGTAGAAAAAGCATTTATGGCAATTGAAAACAATCTTTGCTACGAAGACGCTTGCTTTGACTGTGATTGCGAAGAAGATTGCGACAACTGTCCTTGCGAAGACGACTGTGACAACTGTGGTTGCGCAGACGAACACTCCGTAAACTGCGGTTGCTGTGATTGTGATTGCGACTGTGAAGATTGCAAATAAAGGCTCTGTCTCAATCTCTGATTGATTTTTGCTGACAAAACGCCCTGAAATACCACATATCTTATTCGGGTACGTACTTTCCAAGTACGCTCCCTCATAACATATTCGTCTTTCAGTGGTTTTGTTTCACCAAAAATAGCAATCATTTATTGCGACATCACC
>JAZSRG010000080.1:0-20834 GCA_045538365.1 Clostridia bacterium | reverse complement strand
TTGCATTTTTGCTACATAATCTGCAGTCCCATGAGCATATTTTGATTCGTGAATATTTGCACCGATACTTGTACCACTACGCAAAAGTTGATTAGTTAAAACGCTTTCCTTTGTTGTTGCTTTTATATCTTTACACACGTTCACAACGTTTACAGCAAAATCTTTCGCTTTATCAAGCATAATGCTTTGCGCCATTTTTCCACTCCTCTTTAGTAAATAACTAAATATTGCTTCGCAATGCTAAATTATTCGCTTCGCTCATAGCTAAATTAAATTCGCCACTTAGCCGACTTTAGTCGATTTAACTCACGTAGTGAATTTAGCTGAGTTTACTCAATTTCGCTCGCTTTAGCGAATTTAGCTGATACAACAAAGGTCGGATAATATCCGACCTTTGTTGTATCTTGGTGATCCATACGGGAATCGAACCCACTCCCGAATTTAGAAAAAGCCTGTATTTATGCGGTTTTTCGGGCTTTCTTCCCCAACACTTCCCCAAAAAAATTTAAACAAAAACACCTTGTTTTGCAACAAAAAAAGCGGAGCCCGACACTCGTCGAAAACTCCGCTTAATTTTTTATCCCGTGTGGGGATAGTGCTAATTTTTATTAAGTTGTTTTTTGCTCGGAGCCTGCCCCAAAACTTCCCCATTTTTATGGGCGTTTTTCTTTTTTATCTTGTCATATATTTTGCGCACCGCAAAAGTTATTGCAAAGCATAACGGCAAAAACGGTGTGAAAGGTGCAAGCCAAAAAGCCCAACACGCGGAGCCGATTGCCCACCACCAATTATTACCCGTGATTATTGCTATAAGGTATGGCACCCACACCTCGCAAGATACGATAACGAGCACACACGCGAATATTATTATATTCGTCTTGTCTTTTAGTGTACGAAAAAGGCGCTTGAGTAAATCAAACGCCTTATTTAGCAATTTCTTCATTTTTTGCCTCCGCACTGTGTTCGTGCTCTTCAAAGCCAAAGCGCTGACACCAGTCCGCTTTTTCCGTGAGTGACGATATCGTCGCATTGTTGATAATATTTGCGTTAGTGAACGACGAGAATATCGCGCTACAGAATAACGTACCTTGAGTTATAAGCACGGTCAAGAAGTCCAAGCCTTGTGGGTTGAAGATAATTGAGTTCAATATCACTTGCGTAACAAAGAACGATATCATTACAACCGCGTTGCGGACAGCCTTGTGTTTTTTTATGTCGTATCCCAAGTCCCCCTTTTGATAAGTGCCCGGGAACAACACTTTATCGCGCGTGATATATTCCGGGCGCATTTTCGCATATTTAAGAGCGCCCGAATTATATTTTGCTTGCAACTGGATAAACTTTTGAAGTTCTTTTTCACGAAGTCTGAAAGGGTTAGCCTTTACGTCATAATCGCCTATCTCTTCATAGTTGATACGGTCAGTTATCTTGAATAACTCAATTTCGTATGCTTGCTTTTTGAGTTCTTCGTTATATTCCGCAACCTTTTCTTCGAGTTCTTTGTGCAATTTATTGCGTTTTATGTAAAGCACGCATTTTGCAAATCTCGAATAAGCGTAAAAATATTTACCGTCTTTATTATACTTGATATTCTCAAGCAACATAGTCGAACACGTATTATACACAACGATTAGTATTATAAGGTTTACGAGTAATGGTCCAACGAACTCTGCGCAAAATATCTTGTCAAAGCGAAAGTCCACGCCTTGCGATACAAAGATAGATACGACTGCCGCGATTAGAACGTAAGCAATAGTAACCGCCGTGCGTACTATATCTCGTTTTTCGATTTTAATATCTAATTTCACGCGACAACACCCCCAAGCAAGTGCATAACTAATATTTCAGTTACGCAAGCACCTATGACGATTAACGTAAGCCATATTTGCTTATACATTGAATTTGAGTTCTTCCACACGAATAAGCCGATGACAAACGCCGTTGCTATAATTACAACAGTCAAAACTATTTGCAAGAAAGATAAAAGAGCCATTATTTCGCCCTCCATATTGCGCAAATATCAAAAATTAAGCCTATGCCGATTGCTACGAGCATAAACGACATAACACCGCTCAAAGCAATCAAATCTTTTTCAAGCGCCTTTGCTACGATAATAATGCAAGCGCCACCGAGTAATAACGGTAGCGCGTTGATAACAGTCAATACACCCTTGCGTTTTTTCCACGCACGCAAAACGTTGTCGTTTGGTGTTGCGATATATTGCGCGCGCAAGTTCGCCATTTCTATGGTCCACTCCTCGAACATTTTTTTGAACACAAAATTTTTTAGGAGAAGTATCACGAAAATAAGGGAGATAATCGAGCCCACCGATATTTTAAATGGCAGGCTCGACTCTTTGGGAGAGTATTGCGATAAAAACAAAAACACGGGCACAACCGTGTAAAAGATTAAGGCAAGGAACGAGAATATTTTGTTTTTCTTCATATTCCGTCACCGCCTACATTATAATTTGCTCTACTTCGTCGTTTTCGTCTTCGGCTACAAGATTTTTCGTAGTGTCTTCTTTTAACGTTATTTTTAAGTCTTCAACCGTTGATGCCTTTACGTCAATAAGTCCTACGATATTATTTTTATCACTTTCGGGCAAGTTCTTGAACGCCGTAAGATTAGTAAGTATCTTCATCATTGCATCAGTCTTTTTATCAATAAGCGCTTGTTTTGCCTCAAGATTTTCGACAACGCGTTTAGTTTCGCGATTAACCGCAGAAGATATATCAAGGCGTATCGTATCGGGCACTACTTTGTTATTTACTGCGTTTATAACTGATTTTTCAATGCGCGTAGCCATATCCCCATTAGCCTTAAACCAAGACTTAATAATGCGTTTACCTGCAAACGCAAGGATAAAAATCACGATTGCGTTAACTGCCTCCATAATGGTTGAAAAACACGGCTCGATAGCCACCCAAATTGCTTGAAAATCCATTTTACATTTCCTCCTTCAATTGCTCATACAAGTCAGCCATTTTGTTTTGTTTTTCGACTAACTCGGTTATTATTTTTCCTTGCTCTTTGATTTGAGAGTCTCGTATTGACACATTGTCTTTGAGTGTTTTCATCTCATCCACAAGCACGTCATATTTTTTGTTGAGTTCCACAACACGATTAAACCAATCAGTATCAGATACCCCACTCGACAACTGGAATTGATTGCGCGTAAGCCCTAAAAACGAATTAACTTTAATAGGCTCACACGTCCACGTATGACATACCTCGTTTTCTTTTAACTCGAAAACAGTTACGTCAATATATTGGTTTTTTCCTTGCATAAGAATTTCGCGTGGAAAACGACATTTGCCCTTTATAATAGCGCATCTATGCGCCACGCCCTTTTCGTCTTTGAAAACTGCAATCAAAGACTTGTTGTCTTCCACCAAAAAAGACACCTCGAAAGTGTCTCTTATATCCCGTAATATCGGCGTGTTGTCAACAATTACGCCTTTATAACTATTATTTAAAAGTTCGTATTGCATAACCCCTCCTATTTTAGCCACGAGGGACGTGTCGGGGTCTTCAAAGTTTCCGTCACATTAAGCCAATCAGTGTACCATTGACTTATCTCTGCTTTTTGTTTGTCGGATAGTTGATTGAAATATAACTCCCCTCTATTAACGTACGGGAAACACTCGGTTTCCCTTAATTGTCTTAACGCTATTTGCGCGTATTCTTTAGGAAGTGCTAATACTTGGTCTAAATTCTCAATTTTGATTTTACTTCGTTTCATTTTTTATACCCCCGAATTTTTTTCAAAATATTGCGTTGTGGGCGCGCAAGTCGCACCGTCTAAATAATTATTAGGTTCTTGAACTACTTCTTCCGTTCCTTGATTCCACGCAGTATATGTTTTTTTAGTCAAGGGAAAATCTTCTTCCGTTGCTTGAAAAAGTTCGTATACGAAATAGCCATATTTATTCGTGACAAAATCGAGAAAACTTTGTGTGTCCGAAAAACCGCTATTTTTAATTACTATACGGTCCGCGCCGATTGTTGAATTTCCTCCACCCGTTTCAAAAACCCACTTATACGTATTATTAACGACATCTTTAGGCAATTCACATGAACTCGGTATATATGATACGGGTGTGCTAAATTTTGGTTTTTTTTCAGTAGAAGGCAACAAACATTCTATCCAATCAAAATTTGAATTATATGCCCAATCTGTTGGATATAAAGGCAAATATCCCGTTTTTCTAACGATTTTACCTCTTTCTACGTCAATATAATCATATTTACCAAGTTCTACCGCAGGAGATACGGACAATTCGTCACTTTGTGCTCCCGTACCACTGCTTGTGATTTTTGAAAAACTCGACTTTTTAGGTCCTAAAAAACCTTTTCTAAAACTTGAGAGAGGAACGCTACCCCTAACTATACACGGGTAAAGTGTTTTTTCAGGAAAAGCACTGCCTAAAGTTACTTGAATTTTTATATTTTCGATATAGCCACTGTCCGTTGTATCGTAAATAGGGTCATACAATGCACTTGACGAAAAAATACCCGTAGCACCTCCGTCGTATTTAGCCGTTGCAACCAACTTGAACCTCGCATCAGTATTTCCTATTAACGACAGAACAAAAGGCTCTGACTTGTTAAAATAAATTCGTGGTTGACTGATTGTAAACTCTACCGTGCCCATAACTGACACATCATCATTTCCACTGATAGTTATTGAACCGTCTTCATTTACCGTTGCGCTTAATTTATCGGAGTTTGGCGTTAAGGTTAAAGGGTAAAAAATTAAATTCTTCGTACCTACGGTTGACCCTGCAATTTTTGACACAACCGCCTGTTGTCCGTCAATAATTTGCGCACCGTTTGCGGTCGTTCGAACATTATAGGCGTTTGACGTTGTAAGTAATGATAACACGTCGTCTCCTATTAGCGCATATTCTATCCTATTCACTTGCTCTTGAGTATCTTCAATCTCGCCTTCCAAACGCATGATTTCGTTAGCATTTTGAGTTATGCGACCACTAAATGAATTTACGTTTTCGTTTGTATCTTCAATCTCGCCTTCCAAACGCGTGATTTCGTCGTCCAATTCTTTTTTTCGCACCGCGTGATTATCTTCAGTTGGTGCGCCGTTCATTACTGCTTGTCCTGTCTTTAAGACTTCAAACGCGTTTGCGCGGTTCTCGTTGTCAGTTCCGTTTCCCACGATATATAACGCATCGGGGTTTTCTTCATTATATTGTCCACTTGCGTGTTGATTATCCGCCGTTGCTAAAGTTCCTGTGCCCTCCGCGTGAGATGCCTTGCCCGTTGCTTTCGTCAATGTTCCTTCTGCGTGCGAATAATCTCCAATTGCTTGTGGTCCACCCGAATCATACGAAGCGCCACCTTCCGCGTGCGATCCTTGCCCCGATGCCTTACTGTAAAAGCCTTCCGAATGAGCCATAGCACCCGTTGCTTTCGTGTGAGAGCCTTCCGAATGCGAATAAGATGCCGTTGCTTCCGTGTATTCCCCTTCCGCGTGAGATGCAGCACCAGTCGCGTTCGTGTATTGACCTTCCGCGTGAGCACTGTTGCCTTTTAACGGTTCGCCGTCTATCCCCGCTTGTGTGCCTACACCTTCCGCGTGCGAATTATACGCATAGGTTTTCGATGCGCTACCTTCCGCGTGCGAATTTGGTCCTTTTGCAACGGTAATATTGCCAAAAGCCGATGACTTTGCGCCACTTGCTCCGCTTGCGGATACTTGCATCAATGAGTTTTCCCCAGTACCGTCTATGATATTTTTAACTTGCAACTCATAAAGAGTTATAATGTCGTTTAGCAACGCAAGAGTTTCCGCTGTATCCACTATCTCTATATTTTGTGGCATAGGTCCGCCTTCATAAATCATCGCCGTAATTTTTGCAGAAAAAAGAGCCGTTTCCGCGGTAACGTTTTTTATTCCGTCTATATCAATGTTTGATTTTATTCCCGATAAAAATGTGAAATACATATCTATCGAATCCGGGGCAGATACATTTGTAAAATCTCTTGGCATCGGCGTTTCAAAGCAATAATACTCGGTGTTATCTATTGTTTCTTTGCCTGCAAGTACCATATTGTAAGCCTTAACATTTGTATCAACAATGCCCGAATTAAGCAATGCGCGCTTTGATACCATGCATAAATTACTATCCGACTCGTTGACAGTCACGGGCACTAAACACCGCAAACCGACAAAACCGTACGAGTTTTGGTACAATTTTGTGGGCTTGACTATTTCGGGTGCGCCACTTTCGTCAAGTTTGACCACGTACATGCGCAGTCCTTTTGCATTAGTAAGTTTCAAATTTTGCATTTTACTCTCCTTTTAATATTTTTTTGTATAAGAAAAGCACCCACGCGGTGAGTGCTTGACTTCAAGTGTTATTAAGTTTTATAATTTTTCTTGCGTTTTTGCAAATTGTGTGGTATTCTAAAAAGAAAACGAGGTGTTTTTATGAATAAAAATAAGAAGATTTTTTTGACTGTCCTTTTTTCAGTGCTTTTTGCGTTTTCTATGGCGGTGCTTATTTATTTATTCATTAACTTTTTTGACGTAACTATAGACTTTTTACACGACTTTCTTAATGATTTTGCAGGCGAATCACAAATGTTCAAATCTATGTTTTATCATTATTTATTTTTAACACTCTTATTACCTGTAATTTCTGCAATTCATACTGTTTTCTTTATTTTTAATTTAAAATACCTTTGGAAAAAGTCTCCAACTATTTAATTTGTCGTTATCACTTAACTTATTAACATTTCTTGCGAGTATCGGATATCTTGCTCCGTTATCGTCCACGTATATTACCACAGACTTTATACTTGCAATATCGTTAGGCGCATAGTTGAAAGATATCGTTATTACGCTACCTGACGTAGTTTCTCTAAAATACAAATCGTCTTTAACGATATTAGACTCGTCGAAATTTACCTTATTTTCAAACAAACTTTGCGTATCTTTAAGGTACGCAACTTTTATTGTTTCCTTTTTTTTTCCAAACAAGTTAGGATAACTTATAAAGTCAGAGTCGTATAACAAATTTATTTGATAATTAAAAGATAATTCTTCCCTATTGTCTTTGCTTAATGCGATATACTCATTGTCATTTTGATTGCCTGCAAAACTACTTGATATATCAGGCGGAGCAATAACGTTGTCTTTATCTTCATCTTCTTCTTCGTCTTCATATTGCGCTCTTGGTAGATTTTGAATTTGCTCATAAGTTGGAGAATTAGGAGTAAAAAGTCTAAAAGAAAACAAATCGGCTCTACCGAATATATCAACATAGCGTAACGGTTGCAAGCCGTAATATGCGGAATCTGCATTATCTTCTTGACTCATACCGTTTACACTTGGGTCAACGTAGTCCCCTGCCGAAAAGTTGTCAACCATATCCCACTCAAACACTATACCGTTTCTCACAGGATATACTTGTAAAGGCACAATATTGTGTGAATAATCTCTTGTCTTTATAGGCTTAATACGGTTATCAGACACTTTTATCGTTGATGACGACGGAAACAATTTGTTAGTGTCTATTCCTTGATTTGTATTATTATTGTGAGGAATTGTGTCGTCTGCCTTAAATTTTGTGTATGCGTAATTGGGCGCAAAATACAAATCAGCATTACCGAAAAGGATATTTTTAAGGTCCGAAAAGCCTTTATTTCCCATAAAACGCATCGTGCTTGCGCTCTCGTTTGGGTCTGCCGTGATTTTCAAAAACTCATTTATACGAATTTCACGCCTTATTTTCGACCTTTCCGAAATCTCGTAAAATCTCGGCTCGCTCGGTATAGTCACGATTTGCGCAAGTTGGTTAAAGTTTTTGGAGTAAGTTACTTTTTGGAGCACTATGTCGTCGGGGTAAAACTCGTTTGATACTTCGACAACATAGTAAGGCTCGTTTGCAATCATGATTAAATCTCCGCCCTCTTTCATATTTTGCATATTCGTATATTCTTGGCATTGATATATACCGTTGCCGACACGCAAAAGTTGTCCAAACAAATTAGCCGAAAATCTTTCGCTATCCACAGTTTTGTCTTGTTGTCCATAAAATTGCTCGTGGTGTGGATATTTTTCATAAGACGAATTGCGTACAAATTTTTCGAGGTCTGGTCTAAAATTAGTCAAGCGCAAACTATCTTGCGTACGATATATAATTATAAAAGAAAAGTCGTTTACTTTTATGTCTGCAACTTGAATTGTATTTAGTCCATAAGTCCTTGCTACGACAAATTTAAAAGCGTTTGGCAAATCATTATTAGTTGACGGAGCCGTATAGTTTAGCCCTTGTATTTTGTTGTCTCCATAACTATAATATAGGCTATTACCTTTTGCAGGAATAATTATTTCTGGGTTTGATACCGACAACGCATTGTAAATACTGTTTTCAAACACAAATTTTGTTATATCTTGTTTTTCTGTGCTTATTTCCTTTTCTCCGTGATAGGTCATCCACATTTCAACTATCTCAAGAATAGGAAATCTCGTAATAATTTCCGCAGTATTATTTGATACCAAATAAGTGCTGTCAGTCGTTTTTGCAACTAATCTTTCTTCTATAATGTTTTGTGGAGAAAAAATATTCGTTGCATAAGCATCAAATTGTGAAAAATACTCGGACAAATTGTGGCTATTGAATACGGTTATTTTTTGATTACCTTTTTGCTCCGTTACGTTATCTTTTGAGCCTAATTTTTTAAATTTCAAGACAAATCTATCGTCTTCCGCAAACTCTAAATAAGGTATTGCGTGCAAGTAATAACCTATTTTTATAAGTATTTCCCACAAGTTCTTTTGCTCGTGCATATCTTCAAAAAGTTGAGTATTTTGCAAAACACCACGCCACTCGTCCGCAACGTATATAGGATATTGAATAGTGTCGAGACCTTCTCCGTTCTCAACATTGACTACGTTCGTATCAACCGTAAGTAACGCCTTCCGTAAAAAATCGTACGCGTTATATTTTACCGACGAACTTAAAAAGTTAATAGACGGATATAAAACAGCATTTGTTGATAAACTCGTTGACACTTCACAATAACTATTTGATATTTCAATGGAGTTTATTTCTTCGGGTTGCTCAAAAACGTATTGGTCGAAAGTTTTGTTTTTGTCATAAAAAGTTACTTCGCTTCTGGGTAAAGACTCTGACATATATACGTCATTTCCGTCCTCTCCAACATAAAAGCCTTCGAATCCGTATGCTCTGCGACTATAATTTGTAATAAAATTGCCTTCAGGTGTTTTTGGCTTGCAAGATATACTAACTGTAATATAATATCCGCTTTGAACTTCCTCGTTTGTAAGCGCACTTATATTTAAAGATACATTACGTATCTTTGTTATTGTACTTGAACACTCAACAAGTTTAAAAGAATCTGTTTTGTCACTATATTTTAACAAAAAAGGCTCTTCTTTTTCATACTCATTACTATTATCTTCCCAGTTTTTGTATTTTGTTACATAAATAGAGCCATAATTTGATTGACTCGAAAGTGTTTGCGTTATTATATAATCGTTAGAGTCCGACTCATTATACACTTTTGCTATTGATAACGTTTGAGGTCCACCCAAGTAAGTGTACGTATTTTCACTTACAAGAATTTTGTTACCATTGTATTTTTGAACTTTTATAGTTGTAATCGTGTCGATTTCGCATAAATTTACCCAATTTGATTGACCTGATGCTGAATTTTTTATACCTCTACAATAAAGTTTCGGAATATCAAATTCAAGCAAAAAATTTTCATTTGGGGAAAAACGAGATTTTATATCTGCAAGACTTGTCGTATCACTCCACGCATAACTATATGAATTTATAAAATCTGCGACAAAATATCTCTCAGTACCTTTAAGAAAAGAATAAGATTCTGCTACTTTAATATATTGACTTTTCTCGTGTTCCTGCTCTCTCGGAATAAGATTCAAAGTTGAAATATTGCTAATATTAGACGTTTCTACAACCTCATAATCTAACGTCACGTCCTGCAACTCATACGTCAACGCGATATTATCCACGTGCATACCTTGAGCCACAACACTTGCCTCAATAAAAGTCACGCGGTGGCAACAAATATCGGTCGCACCCTCGTAAAATTCCACGTCGTCGTGGTCAACAACAACGTCATATCTCTTTTGCGCGGAAAACGTTTCGCCAACGTAGTCGCCGTATTCAAGCCTAAATTTCGTTTTAGGCGGAAAAGCCTTGCCGTAAGTGTCGGTAGGCATAGACTCAAGCACAAATTCGCCCGAATCTAATCTCTCGTCTAATCTATCTTCGTAAAAAATCGGCTCACCGAGATGCTCCGTAAAGTCCGTACTTGCACCGTTTTCCCATTTGCATACTCTCCAAATCATAAATATCTCCTATCTAACTCTACCAGTAAGTGCAGAATAATTTGCGCGCGCTAAATTATATGCTTGCGACGTATTCTCTTTAAATAACGTGTGCGCGTAATCTCTTTCTCTCTCCGCGTACTTAAAGCCTAAATTAACCGCAGAGCCTACCGCTCCAACCACCGCACCTATTACCGTGCCTATGCCCGGATATATCGTGCTACCAGCCAAAGCACCCGATACAACTGACTCGCCAAAGCCCAACACTTCTTGTCCTATCTCGATTTGACGATTAACGATTGCTTGATAGTTGCTGTCTCCATGCGCACGACCTATATCGGTCAAATAATAGTTTATCGTTTGCTTTGCGGTACTTTTTGCAAGACTTGCAAACTTTGAAACCGCGTAGGCTTTCAAAGACTTTTCTTCGGTCTTTTTGCCCGTCTCTTCTCCGCCACCTTTATTAACTTTATCTTCGGGGCTTTCCTTTCCGTCACTTGCAATTTTTCCACCGTCATATACGGTTATTTTAAGATTGTGTAAAGCCATTTATATATCCCCTTTGCGCGAGAGTCAAAGTGTGAGACTCAAAAGCCGTTGGGCTTGGTTTCGCCTCAATAGTGTGCTCTTTTATCACAAGTTTTCTCTCCCACGAGACTCCCCCACGCGTAAACGTTACCGTGTATTCTTCGTTGTTGTCGTTCACTTGTCCCGAAAGTGTCTTCTTCGTGATATAATTCACAAATTCATTATCAAAACCCATAAAACTTATAACGATAATGTCCGCGCTCGACAAGTTTAGGCTACCCGTTTTGCTCGTGTTCCCCATAAGCGGTATAGCCTTTTGCACCATAGTGTTTGATACAGTTATGCCAGTGAGTGGCAATTCCACCGAGTTGTTTTCTCCCCACTCAAATGTAACCTTATAATCTGCATACGAATATATCGGCTGTGTAAAATAAAAACTTGCGGTAACAGTTACGACTGCCATTTCGCCACACGGCAACCCCTCTTGCACGTCAACGACTTGTGGCGCGCCGAATACGATAGTTGCTCGTCTTTTTTCTTCTCTTTCTTCTTCCCCGAAATTTACGTCTTGTTTTGTTCCGCTTAACTCGGAATTACAAATCTCGACGAGTTCCGCAAGCAACGCTATTTTATTGGTTTGCACCCAATATTCTATCGTCAAATCAACGGATGCAATATCCACGTTTTGCTCGTAAACTCTATCAACCGCCCCCATTGACACAAGCGCGAAAGACTTGTCCAAACTTGCAAGAGTATTGACTTGCTCCCCATTATTCATAGAATTTGCTATAATTTTCTCAATTTCCGCTTGCTCGGATAACGGTCTATACTTATAAACGTAATACTCGCAGTTTAGAGCATCTTTTATCGTATTTCCTTTCCAAGCCGACGGAATATCTGCATCCGATATTTCTTTGTTGCACCGATCATATATTTGCTCGACAATGGACAATAATTTGCTCGCGGTATATTTTACTTTTTCCATTTCTACTCCTTATAACCTACTTTGTTTTTCCACGCTTTTTGCGCCGTTGCAAAAGTCCTGCGCTTATTGAGTTCGGCTATCCTATTTTCACTATTTAAATCGGGGTTGTAAGTTATATTCTCAAGAACGAGGCGCAAGGCTTTCAGTTTCCCCGCAACCGTCTTAATTTCCTTTACTTCCCCCAAAGTCGCATACGGTAAATACATTTTCGTATTTCTCCGTATGTTTTTTACCACACTCGGCACGTTATTGAAAAACGCCTCTATCAACGGCACGGCTTGTTTGACTTGCGCCATTACTCTATCGTGTTTGCCCTTTTTCACGATAATTCCGTCCGCAACGTCATACCGTGCGTTTTGCAAGAGCCCCGTCAAATATTGCGCCACCATATATTCCACTTTTGCGTATGAATATACGTTCTGCAGAATATAACTCTTTGGAATTTGCGGTAGGACACTTGCAAGTGCCTTGTTTTGCAAAAGTTCGCGCGTGCCAAGTATTTGGTAGTACGGTGTCTTATTGCTCATAGCAGGCTCTTTAAGGGCAAATAATAAGTGGCTAAATCTTTCAACGTTTTGTGCCTTTCTTTTTGCACTCCGTCTTCAATTATCCATAACTTTCCACCTAAACGCACAATGTCTCCGTGCTCGGGAATTTTCAAGTCCCCAAGTCTTCTAAAGTAAGGCGCGTTCATTTTGATTGTTAAACTTTCCGTGTGAGTTATTAACCCTTGTATCGGTTGATAATCTTCTTCGTTAGTACCAGTTGCCTCAACCCACGCAAAAGACGAGTGATACACGTAGTTGTTGTTTTGGTATATCACAACGTCATCATCTACGGTTGCCGTTTGGTTGGTCGTAAATCTTTTATACAATTTGGCTTTCGGGTTGTTTTGCGAGCCGTTTATTGGCGCATAAATCATAGCGCACCCCCTACATTACTTTATTATAGTCAATCAAATCTTTCCCGGGCACGTAGCCGTTAAACAATAGCCCGAGCCCTTTCATTTTTTCGATTGCAATCGGGCTTATATGCCTATGCTCTTTGCGTAGCACCTTGTGATATATTTGATTGTTGTTTTCAATGTCAACACCGTTTACACGTCTTACGTCAAGGTTGTCTAACTTATAGCGCGCTTGCGCCACAAGTGCATCCTCAAACATTTTGCGCGCTGTGTAACGGTCAAAATGTAACGAGCGACCGCTCGCCACCAAAAAAGAATTGTATCTAAAATTAAAAGGCGCAACGTCCAGCATTAAGCCGTAAAGGTCGTTAGTAACTTCTTCAATGAAGTCTTGCGCTTTGTTAACCGCCTCCGAAAAATCTTCGTAATTTATGTTATGAACTTCGAGCGCCTCAACCGTGAGATAGTATCGGTGCGTGAGTGGGTTGTACGTCATATATTGCGTGCTAACCGGGTATGATATTTGCGCCCCCTCAAGCATAAAGTCTTCGGGGTCGTTCAACGTTTTAACTTGTATCATTTATTGCCTCCTATCGGTCCTATGGGCTTGCCATATTGATTGACCTTCTGCATCGTTCTATCTTCGTATTTTTTGTAAGCCTCTTGCGCCCACTCTTTCGCCGTGAAACTTGGGTTTTGTTCCTTTTGCTCTTTATATCCGGGCAACCAATTTTGGTGTGTTGCGCCTATCCTCTTCACGGGAATACCGTTGACAGCCAACTTGTCCAATTGCCCTTGTCCGTTTTGGAGCGCGTGAGTTGCGCGCACTACCGCTAACGTCCTATAAGTCTTGCCCGACTTCGGGTGTGTTACGAACGGAGTCACTATGTCCCCCGTCCTATGCGTGTTTCCCACGTACGTATATCTCGGTCCTTTGTCGATATGTCCGTAGGTCACTTCTAATACTTGTTGCCCCTTATTTTTGGGAGATAAATAGGGCATTTTGTTTTGCCCGGGCACACGTCCCAGCGTATCAAGTTTTTTCATTTCCATAATTTTTTATCTCCTTTTTTAAAAAAAAATTATTTTTCCATTTTGGGGTTGACAAATACGTTTGCTTTGCGTATAATAGTATTAGAGTCAAAATTATTTAAGTTGTCGGGCAATTGGAGCCCGGGGATTTCAAATAATTTTTGGCTCATTTTTTTATTCCAATATAAAACTCTATTTTCTTTTACTGCATTTTCTATGAAACCGATAGGATTTGTATCTTTTCCATATACGCTTGTAATAACGTTAGAATCTATTTCAATACTATTATAGTACCCTGTTCCATTGATTTTGACAGCACACAAAATAGGAATATTCGCATTATCAACAGCATTTACAAACGAAACAATACTGCCCTTTTTTGTTGACTCCATAATAATTGCAGGATTTTCAAGCAATTTGGGTAATTCTTTAAAAACTTCAATATTTATATTGTGGATATTTTTTCCTTTTACGTTTTTCCCTACTGCTGTTTTTGTATGTGCACTCGTTATAAGTATTGGATGATTTGCAAGCCCAATTTCTAAAAATATACGGGGTGTATTTTCTCTTACTTTCAAATGCGTTGATGTTGTATCTTTTCCTGATAACACATCATCTACTTGTGCCGAAAAATCGTTTTTGCTCCGAAATACTTCTATTGCTTCTTTTTTACTTTGCCCTTCTTCCGCGTGAATACGCGCACCGTTTTCGGACGTAAACCAATATCCATCGTCTTCACTTCCTGCCCCACCGTATAAACCGGTCTTTTTCATTTCCATATGTTACCTCGAAAAAAGGCGCAACCGTCATTGGCTACGCCTTTTTGTTTTTAAGTGTTATTCTTCGTAATTATCTGCAGGAGTTTTAGTTTGAGAGCCTTGTGGGTTAGTCACAATAGTGCTTTCAACACCGATTGCAGGGTCGAAGTCGTAAGACAAGTTAGGCAATCTAAACTTGCCTGCGATTGCTCCTCTTATAGTGGTAATAGATGCTTTTGCGTCAGCAAGTGTATCGAAACCTGAACCACTCGCTACGATTTTGATTGAGTTACCGCTTAAGCAACGGACACCCATATTTACCTTAGGCTGAATAATTACACCTTGAGTGTCGGGGTCATCAACCGTCTTAAATGAAGTAGGTTTCAAACCACGGAGAGTTGCGTTTGCAGGACAAATCAAGCAAGAGATTTGTTGCAAGAGCGCAATAGCGTCTGAATCAGCGCTTATGCTTGCATCCAAGCCGAGATAATACCAAGTTGCGTCTTTAACTTGTTCGAGTACGCTATACAAAGGCATACCATCGAGCCAACCTACAAGTCCGTCTTCGTAGTCCGCAACGGTTTTCTTGTCGTTAGTGAAGGCGTTCATACCACCGCCTGCTACCATTTTCGCTGCGATATCGGACGCGGTCAAAGCGGCGGTATCGGTCAAGTCAACGAGATAAACGGTATCAAAGATAAAGCCTTGACGTTTGTCCGCAGGATAATAGCCCGCGTAAAGTTTTGAGTCACCTTTTGAAACTTTCGCGTTGGAGAGTTTAAACGCTCTAACTGCGGCGGTTCTGTTCGTTGCGTCGTAAGTGTAAAATTCTACTGCTTTTGCTACTTGCTCGTCGGAAGCCGTCGCCCCAAAACTATCCATAAAGAAAGAATACAACTGTGACGCAAAGGTATAACCGTTTACATTGATTGCAATATCTTGCATAATTTGGTCTTTACATATTGACTCGAAAGACTTGTCGAGGTCGCTTGAGTCAATGCCTTCTACTTCGTCTTCAGACACCGCGATAGTTTGGTCGTATCTTTTCAAGATATCAATGGTAAATCTCTTTGAGAGTACGTGTTTACGTTGACCAAGGGGATTGTCGTTGAAAGATGCTTGGTGTCCGGGCAAGTTGTTCACGTTAGCCCAAAGTCCGTTGGTTGATGCGCCTCTCATACGGAATTTTGCTCCGATAGGAATAGGCACGAAAATGTCTACCATTGACGCGTTGGTCATTTCGGGTGTTACGAAACGGTCAGTAACACCGTAACCGTCTTTATGCAAAATCTTCTGATACAAGTTCTTATAAACTACGTGCGAGGTTCTTCTCGCTAATTGTTGGTTAGATAAGTTAAAAAGTCCCATAATTTATACCTCCTAATTGGGAATTAAATTTTCATCATTTTTACGTCTGACACGTCTTCGTCGTATAGGCGATTAACCTTTACGTCAGTGCGTGGCTTACTCATCACTCCAAACGGACCTTCGCATTTTGCTTTCAAGCGACGGTTTTCGTCTTGGAGTGCAGAGATTTTTGCGTTCAAGCCTTCGATAATTTGCTCGTAATCCACGGGCATATCAACCTCTTCGGCTTGCTCTTTTTCCTCTTCGGGCTCAAAAGTTTCTTCTTCCTCTTCTTCGTAGCCCTCTTCTTCGGATTCGGGTACGCCCTTCGTCATAACGGGTATGTCCTCGTTATATTCCTCGGTTTCTTCTTCCTCGGTGACTTCAGACTCGGTCTCTTCGTCCTCTTCTGATTCTTCGGTTTCTTCGGGTACTTCTTCTTCCCCACCTTCTTCTCCGTAGGACTCTTCGACTTCTTCCTTCTCCTCCACTTCCACACCGTCCGCGCCTTCGTCTTCGATTTTTTCTTCTTCTTTGACTTCGACGTCTTCGGTGTCTACGCTATCGTCCTCGGTGTCCACCCCGAAAGTCTTCATAAGTTCTTCGAGTTCCTCGTCGGACAATTTGCGTATGAGTTTGACTAATTTAGTTACTTTGCTCATCAATTGCTCCTCCTTGATTTTGATTTTCTATTTGTTGCACCGCAGGGAGTGGTACCAACTGCTCCCCTGTGTTTGTGCCGTTTGGGGTATTAAAAAAGCCACCGTTTTGCGGTGACTGTTGCGTCTTGTTTTCTTCTATGTAATTTGCTAACTCGTTTACTTCTTTTTGCGAACTCGTTCCCAAAATCTTCTCGGCAAGCATTTGCGCCGTTACTTGATTTTTTTCATAGAGTTCACTATATAGCCGTATCGAGTCACTTCGCGCCGTTTGCTCTTCGGGCAAGATTTTTAGTTCGGGGCTCGTAAGTCCGTGATAGTGGAAATATAAGTCGACGAACTCTTGCAACGGCTCTTGAATAATCGCGATTTTTTCGTTTATAAAACTCTCGGTCTTCGTGCGCTCGTATTCAATCTCGGTTGCAGTTTTTTGTGTCGTACCGTCCGAGAGCCACCCTGCCACCGTTGAAGACGATAGGTTAAGCGCAAACGCCGTATCGTTCAAGATATTTTGCTTTTGCTCTTTGATTGCCCCTGCTCTTAACTCCATTTGGATAGCGTAAGGTCTTCCGTCTTTTGAGTCCGACATTGAATTGTCGTAGAAAGTGAAGACCACTGGGTCAAGCGCGCTCTTTCTTGCGTCGGGGTCGTTCGGATTCATTTGTCCTTCGTCCGCCATAGCGCGACCACGAGAGAGATATACTTCAACGCGTTCAAAGAATTTAAGTTGGTCGTATTGATAGGACTCGTTCATTAGCAAGTCCGCAAGCGGTTGACCAAACGGCATAACCGGGAACGCAGGGATATTCTCCGTAAACTTTACAAGTCGACAACCTAAATCGTCGTTGAAAGGCAACTCCACGCAATTTGAATAAATCTCGTTATGTCTATCCGCGTCCACTGTCTTGCAAGTGTTAAACAACCTTTCACTCGGCGAGTCTATGTATATATCTCCAAAATCGTGTTTTAGCATTTTGCGAATTGACGCAGGGATATCCGACCAAGTAATATAGGCATCGGGATTCGGAGTTGCGTTATACGCTATATTGCCCGTCGTCTTGTAAAAAGTATAGTGGACAAAAGGCTTTCTCAATCTTTGTCCGCCTACCCACGCATAACGGAAAAACCGTTCTTCGCAAAGGTAGTATTCCACGCCACCGTCTTCGGATCTTCCTATCGTGTCGTGATAGGTTGCAACAAACGCCTTAACTGCCTCGATATCTCCGTACGCGTCCACCGTCACGAAAAATCTATCCATTGGCACAACGTCCGCGCGTAAGTTATAGTTCGCGTCCTTATTCCACTTTAAAAGAGCCGTACCGCCTGCAACCGCAAGTTCATACGACTTCTTTATCATCTTTTTAAGCCCCGACTTTTTAAACTGCGCACTCGTTATATGCTCGTTTGTGTTAGCATCTTCAGAGTTTAAAACGATAGGCTTTGAAAATATCGTGTTTACTATGCCCTTTCCAACTTTTTGTAAAAACATTGTGGGGAGTATGCCATATTCCACGTTGTGGAACTCATCCATCCACCCTGCGTACTGCAAAATTCTCGGTCTTATGTAAGACGCGTAAAAATTATAATATCGTGGGCTTGCGAGCATATACGTATTATCGTATTGCGTGAGTCTAAAACTCTCGACTTGCAACTCGCTACCCACGCGAAAAGGAATTTTTATATCCCTTTCGTTATACATTCGGAACTGTGACATTTGCTACCTCCCTTGTGCCCGGAACTCTTATAATTAACTCGGATAAATATTTCAAGAACTTTTTATTTTTCTTGAGCGCATCTATGCTCTCAACTTCATAATTCTTAAATCTTGGGTGTTTCTTGTGTATTCGCTCAACACGTTCCGCAAGATATATCTCTTCTTGGTGACTTTCGAGAATTTCGCCTATCTTGATATTGACCGCCTCGACAATTTTGGCAACGCGCTCTTTGTCAAAGTCAACGTCTTCACGCGTTCTCACAATTTCGATATTGTTCGGATAAAAGTCAATGGAAAGACCTTCCCAAGATTTTTCTACCCACTCGCGTATCTCGTTTTCGCATTGCTTGTAAATTCGAGTTTCGTCAAGTAACTCTGATATTTTCATTTTTTAAATTTCTCCTCTTCGTAATTTATCCACGAAAGTGTCCGCCGAATTATCCAACTCGTAGCGCGCTCGTCTTTCGGGGAAAGTCAAGTTATACGGATTCGCAAGCACGGTCATTACCGCGTATTGCAACGCATCCGTGCAGTCGTTCGGGATATTCGGGTCTATTTTTCCGTTTTCCTTATAGCGCAACGCCTTGATTTGCTCGACCAACATTTGGTTTGAATATCTCGGACTGTATTTGTCCACGTTTGTGACCGCCAAAATGCCGTTTGCAAACGCAGAGTTCACAAGGTCGAGTTGTTCTTCTTTCTCCTGCTTACTTGTGTAAGGAAAGAGCATTACGCCACGCCAACGCATATAATTAACGTCAGTCTTCTTGTACACAAGCATTTGTCGATACATACCGCTTGCACAGTCAAACGTTATAATCACGGGTAAAGTCCTGTCGGGGTTAAAATGCGCTTGTATATAGTCGAGATATTCGATAACTATGTCAATACGTTCAGTCAACGCAGGCTTTTGCGGTAACTCTTTACACGAGAGATATAAACCTTCTTCGACACGCAATAAACCGTTGCGTCGAACTGTGAGCATCTCCCCTGCAATAGCATCTCGGCTCTCTGCATCGTCTATGCCTATAACAATAGATTGAACGAGAGCCCCTGCACCGAGCCGTTTATCGTGCTCAATAAAAAAGTCACGAGTTTTGTAGTGCTTGCTCGTGACGAAAGAGTGGAAAGTTTGCTCCCACCCTGCTATCTCAAGGTCGCCCTCGTATATTTGCGCATACGACACTGGATCGTGCAACCGCATAAACTCAATTTCGTCCAACAACGCATCAGGTATCCACTCAATAATATCGTGGTACGTAGGTTTAAGCACGGTCCAGTTAGAGTCGAGTAGTTTGTTCTTGTAATATTCGTCAAACCACATAGCCGACCTATCGGGGTTTCCTGCAAGTATTACCTTCGAGTGCCCTGCCTTCATTTGTCGCAAGAAGGTTGAAAGACAGTTGTCAAGGATATTCTTGCTATGCAGTTTTTGAACTTCGTCCATAACAAAAAGAGATACCGGGCGCACGAGTTTTTTTGATTTCGTTACGTTCACGTTATCTCTCTTAGTCGTTTGCACCGCATAAGCACGTACTTGGTTGTACGCGCCTTTGCGATATATTGATTTCGGTGTGAAAGTCCACTCTCCGTTGTCGTTTAGCCCCTCCGACTCGATAAAGGCTTGAAACTCTGACAGCACGCCTTCGCCTTCGTTAGTCACCGAGTCAACACCAACGCAC
Organism: Clostridia bacterium; assembly: GCA_045538365.1. Classification (GTDB taxonomy): domain Bacteria; phylum Bacillota; class Clostridia; order Christensenellales; family RUG350; genus RGIG2224. The sequence continues at coordinate 877 of JAZSRG010000080.1, read as the reverse complement.
ACGTCATAGTCCGGGAACATTTCGTAGTATAGGTACATTATTCTACCCAAGCCCGACGACTTCCACGACGTTCGGGGCGAGTACCACAAGTTTTTGCGACACTCTTCAATGTCAAAGTCACTAAAGCAAGGCTTATAGACTTCGGGTACTTCTAATATCATTTTTTATCACTTCCCACGTTGGGGGAACTCTCTCCTATAATCTTCGGGTCAGTTTGCTTTTGCTTTGGTTTGGACTTATCAACAAACGCAATCTCTACCGCTTTCGGGCGAGAGTCGTTCACATTGACCGTCTCAACTGGCTTTTGTCCTGCCGTATCTCTCAACGTAGCAAACGCTTGCACGTTACCGTCAAGAGCCTTCTTCATAAGGGCAAGCAATACCGCCGTGTTTCCGTCAACGTCTTCTTCCAAGCCTTCTACTTTATACCCAGTCATATTGAGTAACGCAAGCGCCGCGTCTTTAAGGTCTTTCTTCTTTCTTCGGACTTCGGCAGATTTTTTTCCGCCAAGCATACCTATATATCGTGCTTCTTCCGTTGTTGGCGTTCTTAAGTTTTCGGGGGTTCCACCCTTCTTTGCCATATATATTCACTCTCCTATTTTTTTTGCATAAAAAAAGGCAGTATCATTTGATACCACCTTTAGTGCTGTTGTTTGAAAACAGTTATTAACTATTTTTTTTATATTTTTCTATTATATCTAAAGAAGATTGATATTTTTCTTTGGGAACATCTTGCATTTCAAACATTTTACAAGTCAACATTAAATAATTAATATAAGAATTTTCCCAATCATTATTTTTGTCATTCAAATAATTGAACGAAATATCGTTTTGTTCTATAAATTCTGTTAACACATCTATCCTTTCTTCATGTT
>JAZSRG010000147.1:0-2160 GCA_045538365.1 Clostridia bacterium | reverse complement strand
TTAGCAAATTCGGGTATGTTATACGCCGAAATTCGTTTCGCGCCCTTACTTCACACAAGGCGTGGCGCAAGCGTGGACGAAATCACGGCGTCGGCAATTGAAGGCTTAAAGCGTGGGTTAGCGGACACGGGATTTATTGCCCAACTTATACTTTGCTGTATGCGCATAGACGGTGTGGAAGAACTAAACTACCAAACCGTGGACTGCGTAAAGAAATATTTTGGAAAGGGTGTTTGCGCCCTTGACCTTGCAGGAAACGAAGACGGTTTTGTGTATCAAAAATACGCCGAACTTTTCGAGTACGCAAGAAGTAAAAAAGTGCCTATAACTATACACGCAGGGGAGCGCGGTGGAGTGGAACAAGTAGAGTCCGCAATAAAACTTGGCGCAAAGCGAATAGGCCACGGTGTGCACTTAATGGATAGCGAAAGGCTAATGAAAGTCGTAAAAGACGCAGGAATAGGCATCGAGATGTGCCCCACGAGTAACTACCAAACGGGGGCTATCGGGGATATGGCGGACTATCCTATAAGGAAATATCTTGAAAAAGGAATACTCGCAACGGTCAATACGGATAGCACGGTAGTGTCGTCCACCACTATTCGCAACGAATTTGAGTTTTTGAAGGAAAAATGCGGACTGACGATAGAAGAAAAGGTCAAATGCTTACTAAACTCCGTAAATATTGCCTTTCTTCCCGACAACTTCAAAGATGCTCTCCGCTCCAAAGTCATAGCCACTCTCGCAAGGGAATCGGATAGGAAATAGAGTAGAGTTGATTTTTAAAATTTACAAAACGAGCCATACAAATTATTCGGCTCGTTTTTTATGTAAAAATTTTAGAAAAATATTAGAAAAATTCAAAAAAATAGGTTGAATTTATCCTATTTTTGTGTATAATATATATAGGAGGTAGATTATGATAACGGATACGAATAATTTAGTTTCTATAACTGAAGCAAATCAAAACTTTTCTAAAGTCGTAAAAAAAGTGCAAGAAAATAACGAAGTTATTATTTTAAAAAACAATAAACCGCAATATATAGTTTCTAAATATTCTAAAAATAATATGAACGAAACGGAAATAATTACCGTTGTAGCCAAAATGATATTGACGGAACATAGCCGTGCTTTCAAGGAACTTGCTCTATGATAAAGTTTGATAAAGATAAAGTATTACTTTTGCAACAATTAGTTATCGAGTCGAGTGGCGGAAGCGCAGGGGTAAGAGATTTTGGTCTTTTGGACTCTGCAATCGAGACCGCTTATCAAACCTTTGACGGACAAGAGTTGTATCCAACTAAACAAGAAAAGGCGGCAAGACTTGGATATAATTTGATATCAAACCACGCCTTTGTTGACGGCAATAAAAGAGTAGGACTACTCGTTATGCTTTCGTTTTTGGCAATAAACGGCATAAATCTAAAATACACGGACGACGAACTTATAGAAATAGGCTTGTCTTTAGCGGACGGTAAAATGAAATACGAAGAGTTGCTAAATTGGATAAAATCTCACGAATAATAATAATAAAAAGTGGAAACGAAACGGTTTCCACTTTTTTGTTTGCATAAATTTATTTTTTGATAAATTCGATAATATTTTTCTTTTTGTCGGTAGGTAAAGATTCTATTAAAGATTTAAGTTCGTAATCAACGTTATAATCTGCAATATTGGAACTGAAAAATCTATCAATAGGGAAGTCGCAAATTTCTAAAATTTGCAATAATTTTTCAACGGTTAACACAATTCGTCCGCTTTCAAGTTGAGCAACGTATTGTGGACTCATACCCATTCTTAAACTAACTTCTCTTGCAGACAAATTAGCCTTGTTTCTTACATAACCTATTCTTGTTAAAATTTCTTTGATTTCCATAAAAATTCTCCGAAATATTGTTCTTAATATAATTGTAATTCAATTTCAAACCAAACCTGAAAAGCCATAAACACAAAATTTTTTAAAAATTACAATTTTGAATACTCACAAACATAAAAGTGTGATATAATTATTGCTGATAGTATTCATTATGAATATTTAAGGAGTTTTTTATTATGGAAAAACATAAAGTTTGCGCCTTTTTTGGTCATAGAAAAACAAAGTTAACAAAAAAGCAATTTGATAATTTAATGGAAACAATAGAAAACTTAATAATAAATAAC
>JAZSRG010000099.1:0-6888 GCA_045538365.1 Clostridia bacterium | reverse complement strand
GAATAATGTTTGTGTGTTATCAAATTTATAGGGTTCTAAAAAAGGAATTTTAGAACTTGCTGATATTGGTTTAGAAGTAAAGTCGTAGATTTTTTGGTCGTGAGCAGACTGATTTCGTAACAATACTAAAATTTTTATAGCGTTTTTTACTGTTTTTGAAGAAACTTGTACTTTTGATACATCTTTTATGCTTTTTGATACTGCATCTTTATCTGACTGCAATAATATTGCAAAAAATTTACTTAAATCTCCGAAAGTCATTTTATTTATAAATACCCAAAGAGGAACTCTATTGTATTTTGTTTTGTAATGACAAATCATTGGGTCTTCTTTATCAATGAAGTATATAAGGTCTCTATTTAGTTTTACTATAAGGTCTGTTGCTAAAGAAATATTATTCCCTTCTTTTTTTATTGTGATTGTTGCATCAAAATTGTCAACATTTAGATAATCAATGTCGTGATTGCTATGAGTTTTTGAAAATTCGTGAGCAATGATTGATTTTAGTGTTCTTTCAATGCTTATTAGTGAATTGGATATTAGTGCTCTTAAATTTTTATCAAAGTTGTGAAGAGCGGAAATTTCTGAAAAAGAAATTCCTTTTTTAAATCTTTCGGGGGTTGTTCTTTCTTCTATAAATAAGTCTTTATAAGCGTTAATCAAGTTATAATAATTATTTATTTTAAGTGTTAATTTTGTTTCGGAATCATTTTCAATAGACATGCCTTTTTCTTTTAGTATGTCTAATTGTTCATCATAAGTTTTATAATCAATCATAATATTTTCCTTTAAAAAAGAAAGAACGCCAATTGCTTGACGTTCTTCTTCGTTGGCGCGCCCCAAAAGCATGCGCCACTCAATCCACAATAGTATATTACCATTTGCGAAAAAAAATGTCAATAATTTTTACAAAATTTTATATTTTTTAATATTTTTAAAGTGCAATCTTAAAGTGCAATTCTAATTTCGACAACTTTTCCCAAAATTATAAAATCTGCATCTTTGGGTATTGGGATAGGCTCGTAATGTTGATTTTCGGGCATCAAAAACGCGCTATCAGTATATTGCTTAAATCTCTTGACGGTTTGTTCGCCGTTAAGCATAGCCACGATAATGTCGTTGTTATCCGCATAGTTTTGTTTGCGGACAACGAGAATAGCCCCGTCGCGTATCCCTGCGCCTATCATACTGTCCCCACGCACGCGTAAAGCGAAATAGTCTTCTTTGGGTTTGTAATTGATATAGATATATCCCTCGATATTCTCTTCACTTTCGACGGGCATACCTGCAACTACACGACCTACGAGGGGTATGGCGTAATTGTCGTTGAGGTCAACTTCGTTTTCGATACGGGACTCGTCTCGTCCGAGAAGATAGTCAACACTTACTCCGAAATAATCAGCGAGTTGCATTAAAGTTTTATTGTCGGGTGTTCGTGTTCCTTTCTCATATTGGCAAATGGTACTGCGCCCAAATCCGAGGTCTTTCGCAAGTTTAGATTGCGAAATATTCAAACGTTCTCTTAACTGTTTGATTTTCATTTTTATAACTCCCTTTTTGTGTTTTCAATCTGACTACATTTTATCATAAAAAAAGCAAAATATAAATAAAAAATAAAAAATTTTTCAAAAAATCGTTGACAATTCGTGAACTATATTGTATAATGTTCTCAAACCGAGAAAAGGAGGTAACGTAAATGCCAAAATTAAAACTTATGCGTGAAAAAAAGGGAATGAGTATTCCTGTTGTGGCAAAACATTTAGGGTTGGCTCGTAGTACTGTTTGGCAGTACGAAGCAGGAAAAAGGAAACCGAGTTTTGATATTCTTGTAAGGCTTGCCTCTCTTTATGAGTGTTCTTTAAATGATTTTGTTGACTAATTTCGGAGGCATATATGAGTTACAATCATAATTGCACGCATTTCACGAGAAAAAAGTCATTTCGGACGAAAAAAAAGAAAAAGAAAGACAAGAAAGAGCGTATTCATAAGAATAAATATGAAAAATTTTCAAGAATAAAAAACTAAACGACTTTATCGACTGATTTTTTACCTCTCGCTTTGTCAGTCGTAAAGATAGCCGAGCGGTTGGGGTTTCGAGCGTTTTGTTCTCGTTCTCCAAAAAATGAAAAAATTACCCTTCCCCCAACCGACGGCGAAAAAATAGAAAATTCCGTTGTATGGCGTACAACGATATAAAAGAGGAAAACTCAATGAAACTTAAAGAGAAAAGAGTCGAGAAGAACAAAAAGCAAGAAGAACTTGCAAAAACAATAGGTGTTGACGTTCCAATGCTTAGCAGATTTGAGAATTATCAATGCTTGCCCGTGCCAAAAACTATGGACAAGATACTCACGGCGCTTGACTGTGAGTTAGAAGATATCTACGAACCTCACGAGGTTTACGTAAAGCCACGAAAGGCGCGCAAGTGTTCGGACGAGGCGGATATTTATAAAATAACCGTGCGACTTCCAAAAGAGGCGCGCAGAGAAATAAAGAACGCGCTCAAGACTTGCGGGTACAAAGACGTGACTTATTGGATATGGCGCTGTTATGAGCGGTTGCTCAAGCAAAAGGAAATAATCGAAAAGGCGAGGGAGAAAAAATGACGTTAAGAGATTTGAGAAAGCAAGCAGGACTTTCCGTTGCGGAAGTCGCAAAGGCTTTAGGAGTTCATCCGCGTACAGTTGGTAAATATGAAGAAGGGGTAAGGGAAATATGTATAAGACAAGTATTAACTTTGTCCGAATTATATGACTATAGTGCAGAAGATATTATTAGCGCCCAAATCAATAGTCAGTGCGACCAATTAAATAATCAGATGTCACGTCAAGCAAGTTGCAAATAGCAATTAACATTTGCAAAGACGGTTCTCTTTTTCCTTGCTCGTAATTTGCATAAGTTGTTAAAGGTACTGAAAGGTCATTAGATATTGTTTTAAGGGTATAGCCTTTTTCGATGCGTAACGCTTTAAGTCTTTTGGGGAAAGTGTTCATATATCGGACAAACCCAGTAGATAGTCGGATGTAACGTCAAAGTATTTACAAATAGCAATTAAAATGCTATATGGTGCCTCTCTATCTCCATTTTCGTAGTGGGAGTATGTTCGAGTTGCAATATTGAGTTCTTGTGCTATTTGCTGTTGTGTTAGTCCTTTTTCGATGCGTAATTGTTTAAGTCTTTCGTACATAAAATCACCTCTAAAAAAAATTATAGAACAAATTGGGCTAAAATAGTTGACAAAGCCCAAAATGGGCTATATAATATGCTTGTAGCCCAAAACGGGCTAAAACAAAACGAGGTGGAACAATGAAAAGATATTACGTAAACGTCAAGCAAGAAATGATATTCGTCCGAGAAGTTTGGGCGGAAGACAAAGAACACGCAGTGTGGAAAGTCCTGCGTGAAGGGAAGAAAGTCGGTATAGGGCAGTGGAATACGGGGAAGTGTAAAGCCTACGTCCAATCGGCACTAAAGGTGGAGTAATGAAATTATTAGATATTATCTTAAAATGCTTTTTATTATTGTCGTGCATCGTATCACTCGTGTTTGTGTGCATACTCGGTGGCATCGGTGGACTGGGGACTGTATTAGTCACGCTGGGAACGATACTTCTCCCGATAGTCTTGCTTACTATAGTGGTCTTTGTGCTTAACCGCAAGTAGGCGCAGTGTTCATATAAACTCCTTAGAAAAGAGAAGAGGCTCCACGCGGTAACGTAGAGCCTAAAAAAGTCAAGAAACAACATAGGAAATTGTTCTTGTTAAAAGAATAACACAAAAAACGGAGAAAGTCAAGAAAAAAAATGGATGCGAAAAAAATTATAAAAACCCAAAAACAAATTGACAAAATATATGACAATTTGTATAGCGGATATGTGAATGCTGTAGAAAAATATTACACGCATGATGATAACGAAAAAAATGCTATTGGCGATTTGTGGACACAATATAGTGATGCACTTAATGCCGTTGGTGATTTAAACCAAAATTTGGGGCTTTTAATTCTTGTTTTAAAAGAACAAATAGACAATCGATTGAACGCGATAGAAAGTCGTTTGGTCTTATTGCAAAATAGGCTTGACGGAGTAAAAGAAAAATGATATATCAAGTAGCCATTTTGATTGCACAAATTATTGTTTCCGTAATTTATTCGATTATCGAAATAAAGTGGGGCGAAACACTTGGAAAAGTATTGGGCTTTGTTATTTCTCCATTATGGGTTGCAAGCACAATATTTAGCACTTACGTATATTTTGAAAGTTCTTCAGCAATCGTCTTATGGAGTTCGTTAATGCTTTTAATTATATCAGTAAGTTCTACATTTTCTGCGGTTTTTGTTTTAAAACCATAAGACTCGAATTTTCCAAAAACACTTAATAGATATTGTATTTTTACTTTAGTTTTGTTGTTCTTGCAAAGAATTAGCGCAGATGAAAGATTTTTAATAATTCGCATAAATAAATCTTCGTTGGAGTGTAAAGGAAAATCGTTTACAAAAGTGTTAAGGTCTTGCATTAGTTGCTCGCATACGGATACTTTTCTTTCAAAAAGCATTTTTGCGTTAGAAAGTTTATACTCTTTTCTTTTTGGCAAAACGGCTTGAAGAATATTCCCAAGCAAAGAAATAAGAGCAAGAATTGTTGGGGCTAAAATAGCCCAAGTTTCATTGTCAAAAATCATAAAACCCTCCAAAAATAAAAAATAAAGGAACAAGAGAAATGACGTTAAGAGATTTGAGAAAGCAAGCCGGGCTGACCGTTGCGGAAGTCGCAAAGGCTTTAGGGGTAACAAACAATGCTGTAATCAATTACGAGTGTGGAGTTCGGCAAGTAGATATTAAAAAAGTTCTAATACTTGCTGAATTGTATGACGTAACCGAAAAAGAGATAATAGATGCTCAATTATCTTCTATTCCGAGTAGATAGTCAGAAGTACACTCAAAAAGTTTGCACAAGTCTTTGATTGTATCAATAGAAGGCTCACGAATACCTTGTTCGTAGTTGCTAATAGCATTACGGGACAAACCTATCATCTCTGATGCTTGCTTGCACGATAAACCTTTTTCGGCTCTTAATTCTTTAAGACGTTCGGAAAAAATGCTCATAATATCACCTCAAAAAAAATTATAACACAAAATGTGTGCAAATGCTTGACTGCACACAAAATGTGTGTTATGATATACACACGATATGTGTGCAAGGAGGGAACTATGAACAACGCAACTTACAAAAAACTAAAAGAAATCAACAACTTACTATGGCGAGTATGTAACGATGAGTATATTCGTCGAGAAGAACTCAAAAGAAAAAGAGAAAAAAAGAAAAGTCAAGAAATAGGAGGAACTAAAAATGAATAAACCAATTGAACAAAAGGAAGTAGTCATAAACGTACTAACTGAAATGATTGACGACTTGCGTTGTACACTTTCGCCGTTCGAGGTTCTCGACAATCTCAAGGAATTGCAAACGCTAATCACTGAAAAGCCCGAACTTGTCAAAGATATTATTGAAGTGGCGATAGAGCGCGCAGAAGAAACTTGTAAGGATGAAGATATCTGCCCAGAGTGTGGAGAGCCTCTTGAGTATGAAGAGGACTATACGAGTCATCCATACGGAGAAGGTTACGCGAGAGAATATTTCTCGGTTGCAGTTTGCCCCAAATGCAGTTTTACAACGAGGTGAGTTATGTTGAGCAAAAAAGTATTGAAAGACATTTTAAAGGTTGGCGCGGTAGTAGTTACCGTTTTAGGCGCATTTTTAGTTTTCGCGCTTGATTGCGCAGGCGCAATTTAGGAGGGTAATATGATTAAGAACTTCTCAGAACTTTCAAAAGTAGAAATTCCAATAACAAAAAAACCAATATTTAGAAAAGACAAAGTAACGGATAAGTCTGTGCAAGTCGGGGAGATTGATACTATATCATGGGTAGATTGCTTGCGTTACTTATATGCAAACGGAGCCGAAAAGGTAATGTATGAAAACATAGTAAACGAAAAAACGGGCGGACTATTATTCCACGACGAAAACGGTTGTATGCATATATGCGTTTACGTGGATATAGACGGAGACCGTCGTGAGATATTCTATCCGCTTATAGACGGTACAAAAGTGGTCCCTGCAAACAAAGTTACTCAATCTGATATATACAACGCAAAGCAACGTGCGTTCGTTAAGTGTGTTGCGTTAAACTGGGGGCTCGGAGTTGACGTATGGAAGAAATCAGATGCAGAAGAGCAAGCGGAGAAGAAAGAACCCGACAAATTAAGCAAAGTATTCCGCGACCTTGTGAACGCAAAAGCAAAGAGTTTTGGCAGTGTGGTGAAAATGATTGAGTTCATTGAGGACAAGAGCGGTAAGGCTCTTACCGAAAAGAAAATAAAAGAACTCATCGAGTCCGCAAACTTGATTGACGATATTATGTTTGCGCTTTCGTTATCATGATAACCAACCAAGACCGTAGCAAGTGGATAGGCGCAAGTGACACGGCTCACGTTATGGGAAACTGGGAAACGAAAACTTTCGTTGATTGGTGGCTTGTAAAACTCGGACTATTTAAGAACGAGTATAAATCGTGGGCTATGGACTGTGGCAACTTGCTCGAGATACCAATTATAAGAAAAATCGAACAAATCGAGAGCAGGCGAATAAAACTCGGCAAACGACCACGATATAACCCTTTTTGGCGATTACGTTGCAATTATGACGGACTCACGCACGAAGAGTTAATCGAAATCAAAACCTCCGAGAAAGGCTTTAAAACAGTGCCAAAAGGCTATTGGCAACAATGCCAAGTACTTATGTGGCGCACTCGGAAAAAAAGCGCAAGCCTATATCTATACAAAATGGAATATGACGACTATTTGAACCCATATTTCCCGAATATAGACTCA